>JBCBWU010000074.1:0-29961 GCA_039816955.1 Bacteroidota bacterium | reverse complement strand
TTCGAGCATCATCATCATTTTGGAAGGTGGCACAGCAGTTATAGCTACAGCTGCTACCGCGATCTTCCTCCCAGCCGTCGATATTAATAGTCAGTGGGGTGAAACCATCCAGTACCCAAGATGGAGTGCCACTAAAATCGAATATCACGTCCGTACGGGTTTTTGTCCCCTGGTTGGTGTTATTGATTTCAATACATGGTTCTACATCAATACCTAAAGCAGGTACTTGGGCCCGAATCTTCCAACGCGGATCCGGCTTGTTGCTAAAGGGATCATCTCCGCGGTCGAAATAGACAGAGCGGAGTTGCAGGCGCAGGCGCATCGTCTGGCTATTGGCAAGTGTACTAGCCGCCAGGATGGCAATAATGGTGATGGTGAGCAATTTATAGAATCGCATAGCGATGGGAGTTTCTTGTGGTTTGGCTGTGTAGTCAGGGTATGGCTGACAGACGCGATAAATCGCGTCGTTACGAAGCCTGTGTTGATCAGGTCCTAGTAGTTGACGATTAGGGCGTCGCTCAGCGGGCTTTGCCCGCCATCGTGCCAGAGCACTTTTACGCTGTAGCGGTAATCGGTATTCATTTTCACAGACGTATCCGCAAAGTTGAAGCGGCGACGGCTGCGTTTACGGCGGCCTACTGTACCTCCACTTTCCTCAGGTGTTACACTGGCGTAGGAGCGGAAGGGTTCATCTCCCCGGGCGCGGTAGATGATGAAGCGGCGGACAGCCTCTTCGTCACCGTAGCTCCAGGTGAGGTTTACTTGTTTGGCTCGGCGGTCTACGGTAGCTTCTAAATTGTCTACAGTTTCCCTGACGAAGTCGTCAATGACTTGCCCTTGGATCAATTTCGACTGGGCAGTAAGTCCGGCATTATCGGTTGCTACTACCTTGTACTGGTAGCGTTTTCCGGCCTCCGCCAAACTATCGCGATAGGAGGCAACGGTGGTGTATTCGATCAGGTCAATTGTTTGGAGTAGTTCCCAAGCTTCTTCCTCCACCGGTGAGCGGTACAGCTCGTGCTTAACGACATCAGTACTACTGCTGTTGGCCCATTCCAGGTAAGTGCTTTCGGTATCGGATTCCATATCTCTGAACACTGGTGCAGTAGGCGGAATAGTATCTGGGCGTTCGAGCGCCAATACTTCTGAAAACTCAGAAGGATTCTGGCGGTAATCCAAGGCAAAAACCTTTACAAAAACTTCTTCCGTAAGCGTGTTTAGTGTAACGGTATCAATATGATGGTTATCTGCTGTTGGGCGTGCTGTAAGCTGAGAGAATTCTGCTTCTGGGTGATTGGAGAAGTATACTCGGTAGCCCAATAAATCAGCTTCGGTGTTTTCATCCCAGGTCACGATCATCATTCCGTTCTTGAGAATGGTTCCTCTTAATCCCGTCGGAGCAGCAGGAGGAGTGATGTCATCAATTTGTGCCAAGGCAGCAAAGGAAGCCATTTCCCGGCCGTAAGCGTCTATGGCCACTACCAAATAGTAGTTCGAGGGTAGGGGAGAGGGATCAATGAAACTGCGTTGTGTTGCAGGTATTAATTGATCACCGGAAAGGTTTTCAAAAGGCCCCTGGTCATTGTTACTACGCATGACCTTAAAGCCAACGATCTTTTCATTATCCGATTCGTTGAACGCCCAACCAATATTAAACCCTTTTTGCTCGTTGGGGAGTACCGAGATGATATTGGGATAATAGAACGGGAGGGGATCAACGCCAGTGCCTTGCACCGGATCGGATGGCGGGCCAAACTCATCAAATGGGGTCCGACCCTTAATACGGTAAAAATAAGGTTGGTTGTTTTGCTCCAGCGAGTCGGTGATAAACGCTTTCTCCGTTGCTCGCTCGGTGCGGTCCATGGGAATATATGGCAGGTCGCGAATGGGTGCCCAATTGACACCATCTTCTGAACGCTCTACTTCGTAACTGACGTAGAACAGGTTGAAAATCTCTTTATTCCAGCTAACGATAGCCTGGCGATCACCAAAACTTGCGGTGACGTCAACAACCTTTGGCAAAACGTAAGTATCGCCTAAGCTAATGGCCACGTAGCCGGTATCAATCAAGTTGACGTAGCCAATTGGTACGCTTTTATCACCTGAGGTTAAGGTGTCCACGACGAAGCTGGGCTGTATCTCCGGAAACACCCGATACAAATAGGTTTCGTTGGGTGATACATTCCGATCGACAAAAGCCAAGCCCATAGCATCGGCAGCCTCGTAGGAGTGGTCCGCAGCAAAGAGGCCAAAACCAAAACGGTTTTGCTGTTCGTTGGCCCGGTTGATCAAACTTACAATCTCCCCTTCCGTACCGGTTTCCGGATCAAATGAATCACCGAAGATTGACTGGGCTCCAATAGCGGCGTAGTTGTTACGCTCCATCAAAGGGCGCCATTCGGCTTCGGTTTGCCAGGGAAAGATGGGCTCCTCGGTCAAAGGTGTTGGAACGGAGCGCTCTTCGTAAGGCAGCAGTTCTCCATTACGCTTGTACGTATAGCGTACCAGCCGGTAGCCTACCTCATTGCAGTGAAACCAGGTGCGGGGTGAGGTAGGGGCCCACCGAAGCATGATTTCGTTTCCGGTAGAACGAGCCAGCATTTTCAGCGCCCGCTCCTCATTTTGTGGTGGGTTGATTTGTGCTTTGATTGCCATCGGGGCCATTGCAATGACCAGTATGAAAAGGCACTTATTTAGCATGTGCATTTGTTTTCTTTCCAGATTGGATCCTCTTGTCACTAAAGCTGAGCTGTGGTTCTTCGCACTCGGTGCCTTCATTTTTGTCAGTCGCAACAAAAACGAAGTAAAAAATGCTCGCCCCGCTAAACTCGCTCCGCTCAGACAGTACCGGGGCAGCCCACCCGCAACTCGACTTGAATACCATTTTAGCATTACTCTTTTAGGCTTTTGATCTTAGGGTTAGGATTAATTACTGGTGCCATAAGGAATGATCAACTGCCGTTCCGTACTTGGCGTGGTGGTACCTGGTAGTATGTAGCGTACCTGTACACCGTAGTCACCAAAATCAGGGTAGATGAACGACCATTCATCGAGATCAATAATCTCCTGTGGTACCATACTATTATCTACGATATAATCAGCAGCATCCTGCGCGTACTCAAAGTAGTCGCGGATAATGTTGATCGGTAGATCATAGACCACACCGGTTTGCGGTAGCGGTACGGTGGCGGAGCCGTTGATCTTGTCATCCTCGGTCAGGCGGTGTGGTGTAGCGTTCTGCTCCAGGGTTACGGCTCGCGTTGGAGTTTCACCCAAGATGTCTGTATCACGCCACGAAAGCACCATGTCTGGTTCTTGTGGGAAGTGATCGTACATGATGTCACCAACGGTATTGTTGAACCAGTTATCAGCAGTGACATCGGTATTTGCTTCCAGTTGGACTAATGATGGGATGTCTTCATCACCATTGAAGTAACCCTCTTGGTCGAATTCATCGAAGAACTCATTACCCGCAGCGTATACACCAAAACGATCAATGGTCAAGGATGATCCTTCGTTGATGAATAACGGTAGGAGCCAGTTATTGGAGAAGTCTAGTGCGTCCATCTTCTCATTGAAAGTATTGTACAGACTGGTGCGGAAATGTGAGGTATAGAAATCCTTCTCCTTCAAGTCTGTCAATTGACTTTCTGCTACCTTGGCTTCTACCACTATGGTAGTGTATTCACCATCGGAGTCATCATTCTGATAGCTGAGCAATTCCTGCTCCAATTCAGTCACATTCTCATCCACTTCATCGCTACTTGCTACAACGGGCTTGTTCATCAGTGAAACTTGAGTCACAGTATTGTTGGCCAGTGAACTGCTTGGAATACTGAAACTCACGCGGCGAGTGCTATTGTTGTAGTTGAAACTGCTGGCGGATACTTCACCAGTGTTCTGGTAGAAGACCAACTCCTGGTTCCAATCAGCAGCATCCAGTGCGAAACTTGCTTCCGACTTAAACAGGTAAGGCTGCCCTTGCTTCAACTGTAAGTAACCATTGCCACTCTCACTCTTCAAGAAGTTAAACTGGTCAATAACCGGATAACTGTAAGCGATGTTGTGATGCGGAATATAATCCGGAGCACCACCCGTAATGAAGTTGAAGTCGGCATCTTGCTCAAATGGTGTGTTATTATCATCCAAGAGTACACTCCAGCTGGAAGCTCCTTCTGATCGTTTCTCGAAGCGTACCCGTACGGAGAAGTTATACTCGGTGTAGCCAGAGAGGATGTCATAAGGCGTAAGTACCACTACATCATTGGATTCATTCCAATTATAGTTTCCGGTTACGACCTCACCAGTTTCCACATTGGTAATGTCGAAGACGTACAGGCTTGGACGATACTGAGTGATATTACCCTCGTCGTCGCGCAGCTCAAAGATTTCACCAATGCCCAGGTTAAAGGTTACCTGCGGGCGGCTGAATACGTCTACGTCATCGGTTTCGTTTTCGTTCGGTTGGGTACTACCAATCAACTCGATTCCGGCCAGCGGGCTGGCACCAACGATTTCACACTTCTGACCCAGCTCGAATTCGAAGCGGCAATTACCTTTCACCAGGCCACCCAGGATACTGTAACGGCCACCCACAATACCCTTCATCCACATTGGATTTGGTAACTGTGCGGCTAAGACTGCGGCGGCGGCTAACGATAGGATTTCGAAATCTCCTTCGACACCGAAGATGTCTACGTGTAAGCCAATTGCACCTTCGACGTAGCCCCACACTTGTCCGGTGGCGTACCAGCCGTTCACACCGATGGGTTCTGAGCTGTTTTCGTTTCCGGCACAGCGGGCAGCTTCACCCAGGTTGAGCATCATCACATCAAAGCCTGCACCAGCGCTGAACTCAGCGTAGAAGGCCAAGAAGGAAATGTCAGGTACCGTTAACTGCATGGACGCACCAAACATGAGGCCGGTACCACCCTGGAAGCGAGGATCATCTGGATTGATGACGGTTATTTCACCAAGGATATCCGTTACCTCCGGTGGTAGGGCCGGGAAGGCTGGCAAGTTCATACCCGCATCGAGGTAGGCAGTAAGCAACAGACCCATATTCCCCCAGTCGATCTGTGCGCCATCTGAACCCTCTACATCGTCATCCGGTGAAGTGCCGGCTAGATCAGCTAGTGGACCAAGGTCGTAGCTGAGCATGATGCGGTTATCAGGTGTACCCAAGTGAATGTACCATAGGGATGGATCGGCGTGAATAATACCAGTACCTGCCAAGTTATCATCGTAGGCACCAGAAACTACTCCACCGGCAATATTGATGTACATATCCAACTGGGCGTGGAAGGCATCATTTTCAAAATCGTAATTCATGGCTAGAATCGCCCGGATAGCCGGATCTTCCTCTGCTGGTGGTGTCAGGAAGCGGGCATCTCCTTCAAAGGCAATTTGCGATAGTCCTCCATTGGCATTGAAGATGATCTCAAACATTACATCTGCGTTGAAGGTCTCTCTGGCCGATAAACCTATCCCCAATCGAGCTCTAATGCCGATACCAGCACTTTCATCGGGTATATATTGAACTCCTGACAGCGACATACCAATATCACTTTCGGCTTCCTCAGGATCCTCCTCTTCTCCTTCCTCCAACTCTACATCATCCATTCCCGCTCGGGTCATGTGGTAGGAAGCACCACCACCAAATCCATAGAGTGCCAAACCAGTAGTACCAATTTGTATACCCGGATTGAAGGATGCCATGGCGTCGGCAAACCAGTAGCGGTAGTCGTCTACCTCACCAAATTGTACAATCGCCTCAACGGTTAAGCTAGGATCAAAGCTCGCCTCGATGGCCGCCCGGAAACCAGAACCATAGTCGGGCGTATCCTCATAGAAGAGGACGGAGCCATAGAGGGAATAGCCGGGGCCACTAACGTCAAGGAAGAGTTCATCCACCTCTACGCCTTCAAAGGTCCAGACTTGCCGGCCGGAATCATTGATCTCGATGCCAGACATGAGCCTCACTTGCCCTCCGGCGGAAAAACCACCATCGTCGTCGCTCATGAGATTAATTTCCGCATTGATGAGTAAAGTGACGATATCTTCTTCCTGAGTGAGGCTCAGCTCGTTGATGTTGATAGGGAACCCGGCTAGCGATATGGGCTCGCCTTCTTCACCCGCCAGTTGCCAACTACCAATGGTAATCAGGTAGGGCGCAGCCGTACTCAGCTCAAAGTCCTGGAAGGCAATAGACGGTATCACCATCTTATCTGGCGCATCCGCCGATTTATTACTTCCCACGGAGGAGTTCATACTGGCCATACCGTGCAAGACGGCGGAGGCGGTGAATTCTTTTTCTTCGGTATTGTATTCCAGCGAAATTTCCGTGTCAGCATAGAGCTCTAACTGAGCTTGCCACGCACTCATGCCTACATCTTCGGTCAGCGCTATACTGAAGAAATAACCTTGCGAAGGCTGGATTAGACAGCCGTACGCTAGTGGGTCATCCAATGCGGGTACTTCCACTTCACCCGCTAGGGCTGCGTGCTCAAACTGGTTAGATATGACACCAATTTCTAAAGAATCAATGGCGAAAGCCCAAGAACCCACGCGGCCCTGATCCAAGGAGAGGAGATTGGTGGCGGATACTGTTCCGGTAAAACCGGTATAGTCAATGATAATGTTAGTGGCCGCCACTTCAATCGGGTCATCTCCGTCGTTAAAACTCTCGGGTAACTTTATGTTTAAAGCAGATAGGTAGAATCCGGTCCAGAGTGGGCTGTCGGCGCCTTCCTCGCTCTCTACATCGGGGTGGCCGTAGTCCTCGGGGAAGACTACGGATTCTGGTGTTGTGGAGTCGCTAAAGTCAAATACCGCACTTTCTACCGTCCAGGCCCAATCTTGTAGATCAGGTAGCTCAAATGGAGACATGCTTACCTCGGCAACAAATTCGCCCCAGCTTGGCATATTGGTCAGGAAGGAAGCAGTTACGAAGCCTTCGTCTTGTCGTTCCCATGTGTCTGTATCTACTGGTACAATCAAATCACGGCAGAAAGCAATTTCACCGGCCATACCGATCGCCGATACGCCTTCACAGTTCCAGGCCACGTAGCTGTCGTCACCACCAGCAATGGTCATGATGATCTTATCGGTGATTTCGATCACCTGATCGTTGGCCAATACCAGATTGGATTCACCTAGTAGACCTCCTGGATGGAAGTTGGTCGTAGTTGTAAATGCTACGTGGCGGTCCGCCATTGGAATGTCTGCTGACATGAATGCGTTGAGAGAAGCTCCAGTTGGTCCAAAGGTCATAGACTCAATGACAATCATATTGGGATCTTCGCCTAGGGTAACTGGTAGGAAAACACCTCCTAAGTGAGCCAGGAGTGCATCGGTATCCAGTTCGTCAGCTTCTTCTTCCTCTTCTTCAGCTTCTTCCTCTTCGTCTCCAGCATCTTCGTCCTCTTCCTCATCACCACCGCTAAAGGGTACGTATACTTCCCCGCAAAGGGTAGGTTCAGGATCGTCGGCTTGTTCTTCTTCTACTTCTTCTGGGGTCATGATGTCAGTGAGTTGTCCCCAGCCGTCCTCAAGGGCGACTACTTCGCCGTCGTAGACCTCGTTGAGTTCATTCACGTAAAGGCCTTCGAAAGTGCTGATGATGCGCAGCCCAAGCCATGGTACGATCACTAGTCCGGTACCGTCCCAGGAGTCAGGATCTTCTGCATTTTGATCGGCCTGGGTAATGCGGAATTCAAAGCCACCCAAGTCGACAATTGTGCCAAACTCAAGGGACTCAATCGGTGTGGTATTGGTAGGCTGAGGGAGTGTGAACTCGTCGGTACAGTCGAATTCTGTTGCGTCAAATTCAATAGCTGGAGTAGAGAAGGTGTCTACTGGAGAGAATGGTCCGGCTGAGGTGCCGTTGCACAGCGTCTGTATCTGATACTCGTAAGTGGTACCATCCGTAAGATCAGATAGGGTGTGGTTGATGTTTAGCGTTTCGTCCTCGTACCAGTTGGCATCGGTCCGGCCGTATTCGCGGTAGCGGATCAGGTAGGTGTTGAAACCCGCGAGTGGTTGCCAGCTCACAGCAGCTTGCGTTTCGTTAACCGCTTGCGCACTTATTCCAGCGGGGAAAGCACAGGCTTCACCGAAAGTAAAGTATTCCGGGGCGCTCCAGCCATCGTTATAAAAAGCGTTTTGCATGGTGAGGTCAGAAGCCCTTACCCGCATGAGGTATTGCGAGCCCATGTTTAGCTGTGGGTCCGCTGCGGTGATCAAACTGGAGGTAGACATGGTGATGACTTGCTCCACGTAAGGCTGTTCAAATTCGAAAATGAGGTCAGGTGTTAGGCTAGAGTTAGGGTCAAACTCAAAGATTTGTAAAGTGTACTCTACCGGAAATCCGCCAACGTGGCGCTCTTGCCACTGGACTCCAAGGTTCTGCGGGTTAGTTGCTAATTGTTGACCGATAGGAGATAGGATGACTGGTGGATCATGTAGGATCACGTTCATACTAGTACATCCTACCAGAGATACCGGTGATTCGTTACTGCGGTCGTAATCATATACCGTGAAGCAAACCGAATAGAAACCTTCCGGTAGGCGCCCTTCCGATAGGTATTCTTCGCGGCTAAAGCCAGAAAAATCCAGATTATTGATATCGAGATACTCACTTAATTCGATACCGGATAACTGCGTTGGGGTACCATAGGAGAGGGTGATCGGGTTGGGTATCAGGTTCTCCTTGGTTGTAAGGGTAATGCCCTGGCCGGATATTTCCACTTTTAAACGGACCTGATAGGAAAGTTCGTTGCGATCATTTAGAATCAAGGTCGTACCAAGGCGCTCCAAGCCTGGAGCTACCATATCGGCTAGATTGCCAGTATGCGGTGGAACCGATTGTGTGGCAATCGTAACCGGAAAGACCTGAGCAGTGCCAGGAATTGTTCCAATTACCAGGAGGATGCCAATCAGGATTGCTAGATATTGCTTATTCATAGAGCAAAAAGGCTAGATCAGTTCTAGATGTGGTTGTTAGGGATTAATAAAGACGGAAGTCTGCACCAAAGCGATAACCGTAGCTGATGCGGCCGTACCATTCCGAAAAGTTGGGAATATCGTCCGAACTACTGCTGCGGTTGATGAAGCTGTTGGTGAAGGAGATGTTGTGGTCTTCCAGGAAATTGTAGGAAGCTCCTACGGTAAGGTTTAAGACATTGGAATTAGGTCCACTATCTTGAGAGACGAGGTTGTACGTCGCTCTAAGTTGCGTTTGCAATTGCCGCTCCAGAAACCCCTTCGATACCGCTACTGTGGGCGAGATCGTATTGTTATTGAATAGCTCCAGTTCCGTCTGGTTGTAGTTCAAGGCAGCAGTGAAGCGCAGGTCTTGCTCGGTAAGATTGGTGGTATACATCAAACTACCGTTGAAGAAACGAGAGTCGGCGTCCTCCTGAACCACATCATCAATAATACTTCGAGCCTGTTGGTAGGAGAGGATCATGGTGATGGATGAAGTCCGCGTTTCGTCGGAGGTTAAATTGTAGGTACTCGTCAGATTACCGGTATTGGTGGTTTGCGCTAGCAGAATAGAATCGACAATCAAGCTGGGGTCCGAAATAGCCCGCAAGCGAGTGGTGTTTTCAAAGTTAGAATAGGATGCAGAGTATATCCACTTATCGTTCGGCACGTAGCTGGCGTTGATCGAGCCTACTGCCCGGCGGGTACCATTTTGCTCGAAGTCGTCGAGGTTGGTGTTTTCCAGGCCACCGTTGGCGAAGAGTGTCAGCTTGTTTTCAAATAGGGCCGTGGAGAAGCCAGCAGTGTAGTATTCGGCATCACTAAGGAAGAAGAGCGCCCCCAGGGTACGGAATCCCCGATCGATGCGCTCGTAACCTAAGTTGGTGCTGAAACGCTTAGGGCTGTAGACCAGCCGGGTGCGAATAGCATCGCCATCAGTAATTGTTTCGTTGGGGTTAAAGAGGCCGAGTAGTGAATTGCCGTTGGTCACATCCTCATCAGTCAAGGCATTCAAACGGCGATCGTCATTAGTAACACTATGTGCGTATTCCGCTTCTACTGATAGATTTTTGACCAGTCGTTGTTTAGCGATGGCACTGGCTACCATATTTTGTGCCGGGCTGATAGAAACGGCAACAGGTTGCGTAATGGAGTTCTCATCATCCTCAGCAGCGAAGAAGATCAGGCTGTATTCACTTCCTTTATTTTTGTAACCCGTCTTAATACCATAGCCAGTTCGTTCGTAAGATGGATCAAGCGCTTGCAGACTGTTGAGGTCTTCTGCACGTGCCCGCCTTAGCCGGCCGTACATGCCAGAAACATAAAAATTTCCGGGTTCGAGCTCAAAGCCCGCTCCCCGGAAATTAATGCTGTTCAAAGTATATTTGGAATAATTAAGACTGCGATCTCCCAGGTGTAAAGTAGCCCACTTATAGGTAGGACTAATACCGGCGAAGGTATAGCTGGGAAGATTGAATTCTTGGTTGCCGTCTGAAAAGGCAAGAGAGAAAGGAGCCGAAATCCCCAGATACCGAAGATTTAGATTGGCTAATGCTCTCCATTGCAAAGCGTCTCGGCGAGGGTCGATTCCGTTGCTGAAGTAAAAGTTGTTGGACAACTGCAAACCTCCACTAATTTGGAGATTTCTAGTTTCCAGGTTACTGGTAGCATTCTCTACATCCTGCGCGTGCAATGGATTGGCGGAAAGCAAGATTGCTAGCATGCCAACCACCGAAAATATGCCACTGGTTAGGAGCCGGGCAAGCATAGGCGAATTTGGTTTAGATTGTAAGGCCTCCATATTGGTTTAGTCTCACTGGTGTTTCTGATTGATGGCAAGGAAAGCAAATAGGAAGCTTATCCTTGCTTACCATTCTCCACAGCAAAATTGCTGCATATCCGTTTTTTTGCTTTACACTATTGTTGCAAATGTTACAGATTATGTTGCATTTGCCTGTTTTTTGTGGTGCTGCACAGCTGTTTGAGCGGCGCAGAGCAAGTGGTGTCTCAAGGGGGTGATGTTTATTCATAGCATTCAACGAGACATGATTTTTAGCATGTTTTATTCCTAGCTGAAAGCGTTGTTCTATAAAAGGTATCACAATATTACAGACCAGAACATACCTATTGGCTGTCCTGTATACATTCGATCTTGCACCCCGAGTAAATGACTCAGAATGAAATTGCTAAATGAAATGTTATGGCGTTGAGTAGTCGTTAAATGTCAGATAGCTATTGAGTTTGCAAAGGGGATGCATCGCTACCTACTGTTCGTGTGTTCGGTGACTTTAACAGCCGCAATATCGTTTCTTTCTCAGAAAATGGAGGTGGACATTTCAAGCAAAATGGTGGACATTTTGTACACCTCAGTCTAAGTTGCTGATAATTAGGCGTCTGAGGCCTGCTTCTTTCTGAAGTCTGAAGGGGAGTAGCCGGTGGCCCGCGAGAAGATGCGGGAAAAATATTTGGGGTCGCTAAAGCCGGTTTCGTAGGCTATTTCGGCCACACTCAATTCGCTTGAGCGGAGCAGTACTTGTGCCCGTTGAACCCTCACGGATCGGATAAAGCGAACGGGTGGTAGGCCAGTAAGCGCGTTGAGCTTTCTTCTGACTTGTGATTCGCTCATTCCCATCTCCCGAGCTAGATCATCCACTTCAAAAGTCGACTGTTGGAGATGTTGATCGATGACCTTCTGGATTCTACTCATGAATTCTTGATCCAGGTGATCATCATTGGGAACTGGTTGCCCGTCCGAACTCATGCTTTGTTGCCAGCGTTGGCGCAACTGTTCTCGTAAGTTTAGTAACTGCTCAACTCGGATTTGCAATTCCTCCTCGTTGAATGGTTTGGCCAGGTAAGCATCAGCGCCGCGGCGAAGTCCTTCGAGCCTCTTGTCGACCCCCGCTCTGGCGGTTAAAATAATTACGGGAATATGACTGGTGCGCTCATCACTTTTTATGGCTTCACACAATTCAAAACCATCCATTTCTGGCATCATCACATCGGTGATAATCAAGTCCGGCACGTTGGCTAAAGCTTGATCAAGTCCCTGCCTACCATTTAGGGCAAAGTCTACCTGGTACTTTTGGTCCAAACAGGAGGCGACGTAATCCGCCATGTCGGTATTGTCTTCAACTATGAGGATGTTTAACTCGCTACCGTCAGTTGAGATAAGGCGCTGCGCCGGAGCTTCCACTATGAGCGGGTCCTGAAATTGAAGACTGGCGTCTACTGTTGGCGTGGCTTCTGTTACCGCCGAAGTAGTAGCCTCCTGTGTGATCGGAAAACGTAAGGAGAAGGTGGTTCCTTCTTCTAGTTTACTGCTTACGTCAATAGCGCCCCCTAGCAGCTCTGTAAGTTCTTTCGTCAGGGCCAGGCCAATGCCGGTACCGCTGCGCTTGGCCTGGTGAGGACCGGTGACCTGGTAAAAGCGGTCGAAAATAGCGGGGAGCTGATCCTCCGGAATGCCAATGCCAGTATCTTGGACATCCAGTAGCAAGACGGCATTTTTTGCTCTCAGTTTTAAGGTTACCGTACCGCCACCGGGGGTGAAACGCAGTGCATTGGAGAGCAGATTACTTAGAATTTTGCTCAGCATATCAGCATCCGTATCCAATTGTAGTTCCTTTGGGGTGGCGCTAAATTTCAATTGGACCTGTGATTCCTCCGCCAAAGCGGTGAAGGAATTCAATTGCTCCCGGGTGAAACTGATCACCTCCAGCAATTGGATTTGGGGTTCCAGTTTACCCGCTTCCAGTTTATTGATATCCAAAATTTCGTTGATGAGCCGTAGTAATCGCTTCCCATTCTGGATTATGATCCGGTGATCACTGATGGCTTCGGCCACTTTGTTTTTGGATAGTGCTTGTAACGAGCGTTTCGCAGGCCCTAGGATCATGGTGAGCGGCGTACGGAACTCATGGGAGATATTGGTAAAGAATCGTGTTTTGAGCTCGTCTAGTTTGCGCAACTCTTCTGCTTCCCGTTCGGCCAGTTGTCGGTTCAGTTGATAGCGATAGAATAAACCTAGTAGCGAGAGCGCCACTAGCAGATAGGTTATTTTGGCCAGTAAAGACCACCACCAGGGTGGGTAGACCCGCAGCGGGATTGTGGTTGTGTGTTCTTGCCATACACCATGATGATTGGCACCGCGAATTTGTAAGACGTAGCGCCCGGCCGGGAGGTTGGTAAAGGTGATTCGCCCCTCCTTTTCCAGTGGGAACCAGCTGTTTTGCAAGCCTTGTAGGCGGTATTGGTACTTGTTCTTATGGGACTGCCGAAAATTCAGCATGCTAACATCTAAGGTGATGATGTTATCCTCGTAGGTAAAAGTTAGTACTTCCTCTTGACCACTAAAATAATTCACCTGTCGTTCGGTTTGCTGTTCTGCTTCACGGTAGCGGGTGAGTGCACTAATCGCCACTGGTGGAGCGAAAGTGTCGAGCTGAAAACCCAGTGGGTCAAATGCGTTATAGCCACTGGCAGTACCAAAGTACATGAGGCCGGTGCTTGGTGAGCGAACGTAGGCATTGGGGATGAACTCTTCAGAGAGCAGGCCATCTTTTTTGTCGTAGGAAAAGACTTGCTTATTCTCAGGATTGTAAGCGGCCAGGCCTTTATTCGTACTCAACCATAAACGCCCTAGCTGATCCTCGAGGATACCGTAAATTACATTGTTGGGAAGGCCATCTTTTTCCTGTACCTGTTGGAAGTCGCGTGTGGAGCCAGCTGGTAAGCAGTTAAGCCCACCCTGAGTTCCAATCCAAAGATTCCCGAGCTTGTCTTCATGAAATGCCCAGACAAAATCGTTGGACAAAGAAGTACTCCGGGTGGGATCGTGTCGGAAATGAGTGAAAAATTGGGTTGCTGGATCAAATCGATTAATCCCTCCTCCAAAAGTTCCTACCCAGATGATGCCGGAGCGGTCTTCGTACACAGTAAGGACATCATTTTCAGAAAGTGAATTGGGGGCACTGGGATCGTGAACATATGCGGTGATTTGCCCAGTAAGGGGATCCCTAGCGTAGAGTCCACTATGTGAACTGCCAATCCACAGGGTGCCATCTTGACCAACACACAAACCTCTCACTTGAGTACCGTTGCCAATACTAGAGGGAACTGGCAAGGGAATAGGTGTCCAGGGGGCCTGGTCTAGCCGCCCTTCATAACGCTTTCGATCTTCCGCTGATAATTGGCTGAGGCCGCCAAAAGATCCTACATAGAGATTTTCTGATGTGTCTTCAATGATGATTCTGATCCGATCGGAGGGAATGGAAGCGGATCGGGACGGTTCATGTCGAATACTTGTAGTCCGCTCTGCCGCTGTATAGTTAATTCCACCTCCATCTGTGCCGATCCAAAAGTTGCCTTTTTGGTCCTCTAGCATGGTGCGGATGGCATCGAGGGAGGCGTTGGGTTGTAAGGAGGATGGACTTATGAATGACGTAAAGCCAGATGCAGTAGCGGTTTCACCCTGATTGGAAAAGCCTTGTTCTGCTCTGTTTAGACCATTGTTTGTACCGACCCAAAAGTTGCCTTGCTGATCAACATGCATACTCCAAATGATGTTGTCGGAAAGGCTTTGTTCATCAGCCGCATCATTGCGGTAGTGCTGGAATTGGCCTGTATTGGTATCAAGTCGATTAAGTCCCTGCGAAAAAGAACCAAACCACAAGTAATCATTGGGATCTTGCAGAATAACGGAAAGATCATGATCGGAAACCGAGCTAGGATCGTTCGGAATATGGTGATGGTGCGCCAGTACATTGTACGCTTTATCCAGCTGAAATATACCGCTCAAGGTAGTGACCCAAATCCGCTGCTGACGGTCTTGGAGGAGACTGATAATTCTCTGGCTTCGATCAGCAGGAATCGGTAGTTCAATCCGTTGGAACGTCTCTTGTTGGGTGTGAAAGCTGAACAGTCCAATTCCGGTTGCCAGAAGTAGCTCATCGGTGTTAATGCTGGCGATGCAATCAATTAGGGTACCATCTAGTCTTTTTTCACCCAGCGGTAACTCCCAGGCTCTAAATCGCTTCGTCTCGGGATTTAAACAGGCAAGTTGCGCTCCACCCAGCCAAATGCGGCCGAGCTCATCGGGAAGGATAGTCTGGATGGCAGCGAATGGTAGAGAGGTGGTGTCAGCTGGTTGAGGCAAGAAGCGTTCAAAGTATCCCACTTGCGGGTCAAGTTTATTTAACCCACTGATCGTAGCAATCCAGATATTCCCCTCGTCATCAAAGGCAATATCTTCAATGAAGTTAGAACTTAGGCTTTTGGGATCATCGGCGTCAGAGCGGAAGACCACCATCTTGCGGCCATCAAAACGATTTAAGCCATCCTCTGTGCCGATCCACAGGAACCCCTGTTCGTCTTGAACGATTTGTCGGATTGTATTATGTGAAAGCCCCGTTTCTTTACCAATATGGGAAAAAGGCAAGGCGTTATCCTCTTGTCCGCAGAGTGACTGCAACAAAGCAAGACTTATTACCCCTAACCAGATTAAAGCGAGCTTGCTCAACGACTGACTACTTTAACACGTACCATAAGATAGCAATTTACCCCCGGAAAAGCGTTGATTCACACCGCTGGACTGCTGCTTTTCCATTTTGGGCGCCCAAAAGTAGAGTAGTTTTTGCTACTATGAGTGGGCTAGAAATGATAAATATGAGTGCCGTACTACAAAATTTGAGGAAAGGCCTGCACCGTCGGCCCGAACTATCGGGAGCGGAGGAACAGACTGCCAAACGGATACAGGACTTTTTGCTGGAAAATAGTAAGCCTACGGATTTGATCACTGGATTGGGAGGAACTGGTGTAGCCGCCGTTTACGAGTTTGGAGAAAGTGGGCCAGGAATACTGATTCGCTGTGAGTTGGATGCACTCCCCATTGCCGAGCAAAATACATTTGGGCATCGCTCACAAAACTCTGGGGTTTCGCACAAGTGTGGGCACGATGGGCATATGGCTATTGTGGCGGGATTGGCAAGCTGGTTGAACAAGCAGCCATTTTCCCAGGGTAGGGTAGTACTCCTATTTCAGCCGGCCGAAGAAACTGGACAGGGAGCTGCGGGTGTGCTGAAAGACCAACGTTTCCTTGACCTCTCCATTGATTACGCTTTCGCTCTGCACAATATACCGGGAGAATCCCTACATACGATACTCTTGATGGAACCGGGATTTTCAGCAGAGGTGCAAAGTTTTGCTTTACAGCTAAAGGGCAAAACAGCCCATGCCGCGGAACCAGAAGCGGGGATTAATCCTGCGGTAGGAATTGCCGAATTAATCAATATCCTGACGGAGCTCAATCAACCGGAACCAACTGCCGAGGAGTTTAGCGTTCTCACACCTATTCACATTCTATTGGGTGAAAAGTCATACGGTGTGGCACCGGGGACGGGCGAACTTCATTACACGATTCGGGCCTGGAGTCCGGGGCAAATGCAGCAATTAGTGAGTCAAATTGAGCAAGCCGTAGTTCAAATTTGTCGGCAACAACAGCTCGAATACCAGTTGGACTGGTTGGAGCATTTCCCCGCTAGCACTAATGATCTAGACTGTAATATAATCATCGTGCAAGCGGCTACTGCATTGCAATTGCCATTACGCCGTATGCCACACTCCTTCCGATTTGGCGAAGACTTCGGTTGGTTCTCTCATCGCTTTAAGACCGGTATGTTTGGTTTGGGAGCAGGAAAAAACACCCCAGCCTTGCACCATGCGGATTATGATTTTCCGGATGAATTGCTGGAAACCGGCTTGGGGATGTTTCAGGGAATTATTTTTCAGCTGTTGGGAGAATAGCTGAGTTGTCGGACAACTAGTAGAGCTTTTAAAGCTAACTACACCGTCAAATCCAATTCAAAAAATACGGCTTCCGCAAAAGGATTGTAACGGTAAGCTTCAATCTCATAAAAGCCAAAGCTCTTGTAGAGTCCAATGGCGGAGCTCATGCTGGGGAGGGTATCCAGCCGCATTTTGATGTACCCTAATTCTTTAGCGGCCGCAATCAACTCTTGTAGGAGTTTTTTACCAACGCCTTGGCCACGAGCCTCCGGGCGCAGGTACATGCGTTTAAGCTCGCAGATCGTGCCCTCAAATTTTTTGATTCCTGCACAACCTAGCGGAGAATCGTCCTCACCAAGGACAATGGATAATGTACCGGAGGGCGGACCGTACTGCTGGCCAATAGTGGCTAATTCTTGGTCGAAATTTTGGAAGGATAAATCAAAGCCTAAATCAGCAGCGTATTCCTGAAATAGCTGCATGGCAATGTTGTAATCAGACTCGGTGGTTGCTGTTCTTAATACAATCATGTTGGCAAAAATTATAGTCGGATGGCAATGGTCTACGCTGCATTAGGGTGCTTGTTGGTACAAAAGCTACCGTGCAGGGCATGACTGTTTTTTACTATTTTGTCAACATCACATAAGTTGAAAAAGTGGAGCTGGGACAAAAAAAACTTGCGATGAATCGAAGCTAAGGCCTTGTGGTTTTAGGGGGGTAATTGTCAAAATGTGAAGCTTATTTTGCTTGCGATTGATACGAGGAGAAGGGCTAAGGAAGGGATTTGCTGGACTCTAGTGCATCCAAGTGGTTAAAGAGCCACTGCTAAAAAATAGTGATTTACTATGGCGAAGAAAGTAATTGTCAAAAAAGGAGAAGTCTTACAGCGCAGCGGAGAGATGAATACGAAAGTCTTTCACGTTCAATCCGGACTATTGCGTAGTTATTGTCTGGATTACAAAGGCAAAGAACACATTTTTATGTTTGCTCCTGAAGGGTGGACAATAGCCGACGCTATTCCAGCTGAGCAGCCTTCAGACTTATACATTGAGGCGTTGGAAGACTCCGAAGTAATCATTCTTCCGAAAGACGTAGAGCGAGAAAATCACAATACCGCAACACTCCTCAGGCGACTCTATGTATTGCAAAAACGAGTGATTATGTTGATGAGCTCTCCCGCCATTGAACGCTACGAACATTTTATTGAAACCTACCCAGATGTAGCTCAACGCGTGTCGCAAAAAATGATCGCTTCTTATCTTGGCATAACGCCAGAAGCCTTGAGCAAAGTGAAAAATGCACGTCGAAAATGATTAAGTCTTACTGCATTTCTTAATCTAGGTTATTGGAGAATCCGAAAGAGAGCAATAAGTTTGTCAAGTCGACAATGCAAAGGAAGCATACGTTAGGTAAGACTTACCGCAGGACCACATTTCGTGTGCTCTTATGCTAGAATTCCCGGGTAATAAAAGATAGGATTTTACGGACAGAGAATAGTTATCAGACTGTTCACTCGCCTTATCGTTTGCCTCTGGCAAACCCAACTTAATCGTGCCTTGAAAACGCTAACCATAGCCTTGGGACTACTACTGTCCATTTCCTTGCCCACCTTGGTGTGGAGCCAGGAGGAAAAGATACCACCGATTATCATGCTCCGCGCGGAGGAGGATTATTCCTTCTTACAGGATCAGGATTCAACTGTCCTCTTCCTGCAACCGCTGAAATGGATTCCGCTTAATTCAAATAACAGTATGTCCCTTACGCTAGGGGGCGAATACCGGCCACGTATTGAGCATTTTACCAACCGAAACTACAGCGCAGAAGATGAAACTTTCTACTCGCAACGACTGAGTTTTCATGCCGCGCTTCGACTTGGAGCAGGTATTCGTCTTTTTGGCGAACTCTATCATGGTTATGTTACTGAGGGTACTGCGCTGCTCGAATCAGATGACCTTGACTTACACCAGGGCTTTTTGGAATGGAAAATTCAGGAAGCAAATGGTAAGAAAACGCTTCTTCGTGTTGGGCGACAAGAGATGGGCTTGGGTGCTTCCCGTCTAGTCGGTATTCGGGAAGGACCCAATATGCGAAGGACGTTTGATATGGCCCGTATACAGTATCGAACAAAGGGGGCTTCGGTGAATGCCTTCTATGGTCGAGAGGTTGCCGTTGGTTCAGAGGCGTTTGACAATGCTTCAGGAATTTTTGATGAACAAAGTAGTAAGCCTGGCCTTTGGGGGGTATATGTACAAAATGTAACCTCGCATGAGGTGCGGAAAATTGATGTCTACTATCTCGGATTTTCTTCAAATCTGGCCCGCTTTAATGATGTTGTGGGAGAAGAACAAAGGCATACATTAGGAATTAGGTCCTACGGGGATATTGGTAGGTTCAGTTACAATACGGAACTTATCTATCAGTTCGGTGAAATTGGGGATAGCGACATCAGCGCCTACAATTTCGAAGCCGATTGGCAATATATCCTACAGCAAGATGGATGGAAGCCAACAATTGGCCTCAGATTAGATTGGTCTAGCGGTGATGCGGCGGTAGAAGATGGCAAAGTGCAAACCTTTAACCCCTTTTTTGTCAATCCTGCTATTTACAGCCTAGCCGCTGTCAATACCCCCGCTAATTCCACCAGTTTACATCCCAATTTTACCTTCTATCCAGCAAAAGACTTATCCATTTTTGTGGACTATACGCTGTTCTATCGTACCCGAGAAACCGATGGACTCTATAGTCCACCTCGCTTCCAGTCTAGGGAAGCCAATGGCTTAAGTGAACGACATATTGGCGATGTGGTTGGCCTGCAAATTATGTACGAATTCAATCGGAATATCTCTTTCGATTTGCGAAGCTCTTATTTCCTCGCCGGCAAATTCATTAAGGCGACCGGAGACGCAGAAAACACCTTTTACATTGCCCCTACCTTAAACTTTGAGTTCTAAATCATCATACCATTCAAATCTTGAAAACAATGAAGAATTTCCAATGGATACTAGTTGGGATGGTCGCTATCGCTGCGATCGTCTTTAGCGGATTCACCCTGCTTAAGCAGGACAATCTTAATCTGGAAAACGCCGAACTGCCAGGAGCAACGGTGTTAGCTTTCGGTCCAGAAAATGTACTCTTTGTTGGCGATAGCAAAGCAGGAATAGTCTATGCAATTCCTACCGAAGCAAAGGAACTCGCAGATCCTGTACCCTACAACTTGACGGACTTTGACCGTATGCTGGCTAAGGAGTTGGAGATGGATACCCGCGACTTGATTATCAATGATCTAAAAATTCACCCGCTAAGTCAGGAGGCATACATCGCTATCAAAAAAGGACATGCTCCAGAAGCACCGGCAATGATTGCGGTGGTTAATCCCATGTCGGGCGCTATTCACTTTTTGGATGTAAAGCAATCAGAGACGACTAGTATTAGTGTTAAAAATCCAGCCTCGGACGAACTGAAGTTCTGGCGAGATATTCCTGCTAGTAGTTTAACCATCACCGATATCGACTACTACGATGGCCACATCTACGTGGCTGGTCTGAGCAATAGTGAATTTGCTTCTACGCTGAGAAAAATCGCCTACCCGTTTTCTGATAAGCAGGAGGCGGTGCAAAGCATTGAGGTATATCACGCCGTTCACACTCAAATGGAAACGCGCGCACCTATTCGTACGATGGCTATTGCCGAGGTAGCAGGAACGCCGACCCTGATTGCCAGTTATACCTGTACACCATTGGTAACGATCCCACTTTCTGAAATAGCGGAAGGGCATGATGTAAAAGGGAAAACCATTGCAGAATTGGGTTATGGCAATACACCCATCGACATGATAACCTACATGAGCCAGGAGATGGACGGAAGTTATGATCAAAAACTATTGATCACGAATAAACATCGCAGTGGGAGCTTGATATCGATGGCTGCAGTAGCTAAAGCAATGACCGAAGGTGACGGAATGGAAGGTATGACCGCTAGTGCTCCCACAGGGACGGCAGGCATGGAAATTACCTCGTCTCCTACTTCTAGTATTCTGCACATTGACAATCAAAACCAAATGATGGTAGCTACCCTTAAGCGAAATTTAGAAACGGGAGGTTTAGCACTCGTTTCCGAATTAAAAGGAGTTTTCTTGCGTTTGAGTGAGTTCATTTCGGAATATGATTTCCCCTCTTATCGCTATGACGAAAAGCAAGCCCCTACCAAGCAGTTCCATGATATGATCAAACCCATGGAGGGTTATCCTGAGTTGGTCTCAGAAAAAGAATAAGGATTAAGCATGATTAGACCTTGCCTGACTTCGATTCGGCTGAGCAGAAGAAGTATATTCTATCTGATTAGTCTAATACTTTTGGTGGCATGCCGAGCACCGGAGTCAGGCCCTGTCGTTTTGCAAGTTTTTCCAACTTCTGATACCTTGCCGGAAAACCTGCTCCGTATGTATGTGCAATTCTCTGAACCGATGAAGGCGGTCGGTAATCTGGAGAAGATTAAACTGATTGACCAGAATGGAAAAGTCGTTTCCGGAGCGATTTTCAACAATGTGCATGAGTTGTGGGACACTGAGCAAAGGCAATTGACGCTTATTTTTGATCCTGCTCGGGTCAAGTCTGGTTTGGTGGCCAATGAAAGTTTGGGCAGGGCCTTGCAGCCTGGCCAATCCTACCAATTGCTAATAGAGGACTTGGAAAGTGTGCAACACCATCCCCTTAAGGCTGCCTATCGCAAAAGCTTCTACGTCCGTAGTCAAGATACGATACCTCCAAATGTTCAGTCCTGGGAACTTATACCACCTGAGTTTGACAATGCTCACACCCTAGTTGTCCGGTTTACTGATGTGCTGGATCAAATGTCACTACGGCAACGCTTGGTAGTGGTCAATGATTTAGGGGAAGCTGTTCCTGGAACAATTGAGATTACAGCAGGTGAACAGGAATGGCATTTTAAGCCCTATGAAGATTGGATATCTGGCCACTACCTTCTCTATGTCAATGCACGCCTGGCAGATCCTGCTGGCAACAATCTCAACGGCAAGTTTGACCACCAGGTTGGTACCTTAAAATTCGATAAAGAAGGGCAGAACTTGAAAATTCCCTTTCGGGTGATGAATTGATTTACTACTGGAGGACTATATACCTTAATTGGCATTGTATTCGTCTATAATTTGGTGGGCTACTTCCTGGGTTACGGTATTTTCAGGATGTTAGGCTTGGACCGCCGTTCTGCCCGTACCATAGCCTTGGAAGTAGGTATGCAAAACAGCGGGTTGGCCTCTGGTATTGCCGTTGAAATGGGCCGGGTAGCCACTAGGTGACTAGCTCCGGCCGTTTTCGGTCCCTTGATGAATATCACGGGTTCCTCCATAGCCACATGGTGGCGCGGGAAACCGGAGGAATAAGACTTCTAAAGCGCTTGACTTTACCTAGATGTGAGCTTCGGGGTATAGATTATTACCTATCAGCGGGATAAACCCGAAGTTCTTTATTTTATTCCCCGTCGATATTGAGGATGAGCTGATTACTATTACCCACATTCACCGTCCGGACAAGCTCTCCAGTGTTTAAGTCAATGCTGTAGATATTGTTTTCGTTCATGCCTTCCTGGGTACTACCTCCTCTACAGATGTAGCTATTGGTAGCAGTGTGGATAGTCTGGGTGTGGGAGGATAGCGAACTTATGTCCAGGTCTTCTTGCGACAGTAGTCTCGTGGATGCTTCACTATCGGTAAGTTGTAATTCTACTAATCGGAACCCGGTTTCGTCTGTTGCAAGCCTAAGACCGTAAATTCTTTCATCCAGTGGATTTTTAGCCCAGCCAAAGCTTTCTTCGATTTCCCCTAAGGACGCTATTTCGCCGGTAGCCAAATCCAGGGTGAAGATCGTTGAACTCACATACCGGTTTACGATATCAGGGTGGGCACCATAGACCAATTGATTGGTAGCGGCTAAGTACAATTGATTATCCACGTATAGGTCATCAAAATCAAGATCAGTATACAAGAGCTCTGGTGTCTCGGTAACCAAATCAACGGCCCATAAATCACCAGTGCTATCATAGATATAGACTAAGTCGTTGTTGGCACCGAAGGTGGCAAATTGTGGATTGAGCAGCGCTACGCTATTTGCGGGGTCGCTTACGTTGATAGCTGTTTTTTCCAAGGTTTCCAGGTCTTGTATTACCAAGCGGAATTCCAGAACATCCCAGTACACCCTTCTGTTACGGGCAAAATCAAAAAGGTTTTTGGTACCAGATGGGAACGCTATGATTAGACCACTTTCTGTTCCTTCTAAGGTGGAAAAAGCACCCGTTTGTGGATCGATAATTACTTCCGATACCCCTTGGTTATCGTTCGAAAAGTCTGCTACTGTGCCGTAAATGTGTTTCGTGCCATCGTAGGTCTCTGGAAGCAATAAGTCATCATCATCGCAGGCAGAAAAGATGGTAATACTGAAGAGTGCACAGATAATTAGTGTAAACTGAAAGAACGATTTTGTAGTTGGATACATTTGTACAATGTTTAGAGAGTAGCACAGAAAACTCGTACTTCGGGTCGAAGTTTGTTCAATCCAATGTGCCTCAGTAAATTTATATGATTTTACGGTAGGGATTGAATTCGCAGGCGCGGTTTAAATTTTTCTTAACCATAGTACGGTAGAACGAAATCGTCTTGATTTTTTAAACGCTTATGAGCCAACAAAGAGAATTTGACATTATCATCTGGGGTGCTTCCGGTTTTACGGGCCGCCTTGTTGCCGAGTACATCTTCAAAACCTACGGGCTTAGTGCCCCTTTAAAATGGGCCATGGGGGGGCGCAACCGAAGTAAGCTAGAGCAAGTACGAGCACAGGTGGCGGACGCATCGGTTCCGCTCGTTATTGCGGATAGCCAGGATGAGGATAGCCTAAAGGCAATGGTTCAGCGGGCCAAGGTGATTTGTACAACAGTAGGGCCCTACGCCAAATACGGCTCCAAGTTGGTAGCAGCCTGTGTGGCGCAGCAAACGGACTACTGCGACCTGACTGGCGAAGTACAGTGGATGCGGCGCATGATTGATGAGCACCACGACGCGGCCACAGCTAACGGGACAAAAATTGTGCACACCTGTGGATTTGACTCCATTCCTTCGGACATGGGCGTGTACTTTATCCAACAACAAGCGCAAGCGCAAAGTGGGCAAATGGCCACGGAGATCAAGATGAGGGTAGGCGCTGTTAAGGGAGGTGTTAGTGGTGGCACTTATGCCTCTTTGAGCAATGTGATGGAGGAAGCCCAACACGATAAGAGCATTTATCAAACCTTGCTTAACCCTTATGGCCTGAATCCTGAAGGAGAACAAAGTGGACCCGATAAAAGAGATCTGCAAAGTATCGTCTACGATGAAACTGCCAAAAGCTGGCTCTTTCCCTTCGTTATGGCGGGCATTAATACGAAGGTAGTGCGCCGCAGTAACGCCTTGGCGGATTATCCTTACGGAAAAGACTTCCGTTACGAAGAGGCTATGATGGGAGGAGATGGCTTTTCCGGTCGTTTGAAGGCCATTGGTGCGGCCCTGCCACTGGGCTTGATGATGTCGGCCAAACCCGGGTCTCTGCTTAAGAAACTATTCGATCGCCTACTACCTAAGCCGGGCGAAGGTCCAGATAAGGCAGCGCGCGAAGCTGGCTTCTATAAGTTGAAATTCTTCACTACGCTGGAAGATGGCTCATCTGCCTTAGGTATCGTCACGGGTGACAAGGACCCCGGCTACGGATCTACCTCCAAAATGCTGGCGGAGAGCGCTATTTGTTTAGCCAAAGATGAACTACCAGCAGGCGGGGGCGTACTGACCCCAGCCACAGCGATGGGTAATGCGCTACTCACCCGATTAAGCGAGAACGCTGGTTTAACTTTTAGCTACGACCCAAGGTAGTAAGCAAGTCTGCAATTGTCTGGTAGTACATATAAATGATGGTTGCGGGGGCTATACGGGGAGCTTGGAAACCCCTAACTTACCCCAAAATCACCCACCATGAAAAGTAGACTAGCTGCTCTCTTCCAATTGGCGTTTTGCGCAACGCTCACTGCCCAAGTCGTATTCGAACAACAGACTATTATTGATAGCAGTTACGGGGCCATTAATCCCCGAGCTATTGCCACTGCTGACTTGAATAATGATGGCTTTGAAGACCTGCTCCTTGCTGGCAATGGCGACGTTGTTTGGGTGCCAGCAACGGACGGAACCGGCACTTTTGATAAGGCACTTCCACTCATTCCCGAATTTGTTGAAGCCAACAAGATTGCGGCGGCAGACTTTGACGGTGATAATGATCAAGATATAGTCGTATTCGCACGAGCGGATAATGGGTCTTACGAGATACTCTACCTGGAAAATATGGATGCGCTGGGAACCTTTGCTACCCCGGTATCACTGGCCAATACGGACGCCTTGTCACGCCTAAATATGCAAGTTCTGGATGTTGACGATGACGACGATCTGGATATCGCCTATTCCAGCAATGACAATATTTCCTGGTTAGAAAACACCGATGGCGCGGCCAGTTTTACCGATCATTATCTTTTGGGTACGAATGATGGCTTCTACACTACTGATGTGGACGGCGATGGGATTTCAGACTTCATTGCCGACTTCGGAGACGACCTTCGGGCTTACAAGTTGAATGCGGATGGCTCTTTGTCGTTTCTAGAGACGATGAATACCTTCTCGCTAAACAATGATCACAAAGCGGGAGATATCGACGGCGATGGTGATAATGATATTGTCACCTTCTTTGAAAATGGTAACACCCGGCAGATTCACTGGTACGAAAATGCGGATGGCTTGGGCACTTTTGCTAATCGTCGGATTCTGTTTGACCTTCCTTCCTTGTCTGGCTCTTCCAATAGTGATCAAAAGGCCTTGGAGGTCATCGATCTAGATGGGGATGAGCTTTTGGATATCGTAACTTTTGATTCGCGTCGGTCTGGCATGTCCTGGTATAAGAACTTGGGGGCTACTGTATTTGCTGCCGAACAAATGGTGAGCGACGAAATGCCGAACATCAGCAGTATTGCGATAGCTGATATAGACGCTAACGGTTCACTAGATATCCTGGCTACGGATTTCTTTCAGCACGAATATGCTTGGTTTAGCAATCAGGACGGACTTGGGCAGTTTAGTGATAAGATTAGGATCTCGTCCTACGCCTACTTTGTCAACCACGTCGACTACGGCGATCTGGACGGTGACGGTGATCTGGATTTGGTCTCTTCGTCCCACGCGGATCATAAAGTAGCCTGGTACGAAAATGTAGATGGACAGGGAGGTTTTACCAATATCCAACGACTGGTTTCCACCACCACCGATCAAGCCCGGGATGTATTTGCGGTAGACATGGACGGCGACGAAGATTTAGACCTCCTACTCTTTGCGTATCTGGACGCTACGACTGATGATTACCAATTGCTCTGGTTTGAAAATGATGGAGCCGGCAATTTCCCTACGGAGCACCTATTTGCAACCACCCAAGAGGCGATCATCAGAATCAACTACGCCGACGTCGATGGCGATGGAGACATGGATGTCATTAGTGGGCAAGAAGACAGTGTACTGGCTTTGTACCGTAATAATGGCGATGGCACTTTTGCGACGCCCGTCATCTTTTCAGAAAGCGGATTTGCCTATTTGCTCAGTCTACAAGTTGCCGATGTGGATGGTGATAATGACATAGACGTCTTGGCCGCCTATAACAACAACGAGATCATCTGGCACGAAAACGATGGGATGGGAGACCTGAGCACCAAGCACCTGATTGTGGAGCAAATGCACTATCCCAGTTCCATCTACGCAGCTGATGTGGATGGCGACGATGACTTGGATGTACTGTTTACCAATCAGTTCGCGGGCGAAGTAGGTTACTTTTTGAATGAAGATGGGCAAGGGGATTTTGGCGAGAAGATTGTGATGTCAGAAGTGCCACAGCAACCCTCTGCTATCTACAGTCTGGACGTCGATAGTGATGGGGATATGGATGTGATAACGAATTCCATAGAGGGGGCAAGATTCATTTGGTATCGTAATGATGGCGAAGCGAATTTTGAGGAGCCACGTGAAATTAGTAGTCTGATTGGTAGGCTGAACCATATCACGTCGGCGGACATTAATGCCGATGGAAAAGCAGATCTTATGACCTCTTCCTACGACGATAATCAAGTCGCCTGT
The DNA here is from genome assembly GCA_039816955.1 of Bacteroidota bacterium. Taxonomy (GTDB): domain Bacteria; phylum Bacteroidota; class Bacteroidia; order Chitinophagales; family Saprospiraceae; genus Lewinella. Next base: position 2,993 of record JBCBWU010000074.1, on the reverse strand, counting down.
TTTTCCAATCTCGGTACGTTGTTTACGAATACGATCACTGGTGTGGTGCGACTAGACGCTAACGCGGATGGTTGCAATAGTACGGACGCTGGGGTTGCTAATCTACTAATCCAGTCAGATAATGGCACTAACACTTTTGCCACCTTTACCCAAGCGGATGGGAGTTTCAGTTTTGCTGCTAATCAACAGACGTTCACAACCAGTATCACCTCGGCTTTACCCAATTACTTTATGAGCGCTCCTGCTAGTCACGTCATTGATTTTCAGGACCTAAACGACTCCACCAACGAAGCTGATTTTTGCCTTGAGGCTGATATTGCAATCACCGATCTCAACGTGGTGGTCTACCCGGACCTAAACGACCCTCGACCAGGCTTTTCTACCTCCTATCGATTGGTGTACAAAAATAATGGTGCCATACCACTGAGTGGGTCGCTTGTTTTCCAATATGACGAAGCCAAGTTGAGTTTCGACGCTGCCTCTGAAATGCCTACGGAACAAACCGACGGTAGCCTCAGCTTTGATTACAGTGACTTACTTCCTTTTGAGACGCGTTCCATTGATTTGGATTTCACACTCTTTGCTCCCCCCGTGACCGCTAGTGGTGATGAGTTACTGACCACAGTCACCATTACCCCCACCATTGGCGATGCGAACGAAGCGGATAATACTTTTGAGCTCAATCAAACTGTTATCAATTCCTACGATCCCAATGATATTCGAGTGCTGGAGGGAGAGGAAATCACGATTGAGCAGGCGGATGACTACCTACACTACATCATCCGTTTTCAGAATACGGGTACAGCCAGTGCCATCAACATCCGAGTGAATAACGTTTTGGATGATCTCTTTGATTGGTCAAGCCTTCAATTGGAAGGCCTCAGTCACCCCGGAAGAGTGGAGATTTCCGATGGTAATCTGGTCGATTTTATTTTTGATAATATCAACCTGCCAGACAGCACCTCCAATGAACCAGCCTCCCACGGCTTCATTGCTTACAAGATCAAGCCCCGGGGAAATGTAGTAGTGGGTGATATATTCAGCAACAAGGCGGATATTTATTTCGATTTCAATCCACCCATTATTACCAATACCGCCACTACCGAGATCGTGAATCCAGTTTCAGTTAATGATCTTTCGGCTTCTTCGATTCGGGTATATCCTAATCCTGCGGCTACCGTACTTACCATTGAGTCGTTGGAAGTCATCCATTCTGTTCGAGTGTATGATCTCAACGGCCGGCTCCTACAAGATCAACGCCCGGGTACCGGAACGGTCTCGCTTGATGTTGCTGGTTGGCAAGCTGGTTTGTACTTCGTACAGCTTAGTTCGAATAGGGAAACCCGAACGCTGAAGTTTGTAAAGCAGTAGGGGAGGTGTGCGCAGGGGATTGCAAGAGGGGCGGCGTTTTAGCGTGTATTTGGAATTTTGGCGACGATCAGCAACAGGTGACCAGGCTCGTAACGATTTAGGTGTTCGATGACCAACAAATTGCATAAGTCAGAAAGAGTCACAACTAGCTTGGAAGGATGGAAATCGAAATTAATGCTCCCATATCTCCTAGAGCGTTGGAAAAGGTGAAAAAACTCCAGGTCTTGATGATGTAAAAGCGTATTTATCGAAACCCAGATTTAACCCGAAAAGTGGTAGCAGACGAGCTCGGGATAAGTGAAGGTTATCTCAGTGAACTGTTCAAGAAGGTATTGCAGACGAGTTTTAATGACTACGTCAATAAATTTCGGATCCAGCACGCGGGATTTACGGACGACTTTTTAGCGGATGAGGTACACTACAATGAAGCTGGTGCTGCCTTTATTGCTGAACGCTACTATGAGGTGTTGGAGGATATTCTGCAAAGGTAGAGTCGGAATAACGCTAGGTTGAGCATTCAATCGTCGAACCTTACGAAGGGTTCCAAAATCTCCTGTCTAACTCGGTTGTATGCTTCCAGATGCCCTTCATTGCTCAGATGATCATCATTCTCAAAGTACAAGGTGGCTGGATTAGGATGTGCTTTAAAAATTGGTAGCAAGTCAACGAACGGCACTTTGGCAAGAGCTGCCCATGTAGTAAGTCTATCCTGGGGAGCCCTTGCCGATACGAGGGCTTCCCCCACCCGAAAAGTAAGTTTGCGGTAGAAATCAAAATGGCTGCTATCTACCTGCACAGTGGAAGGGATACAGACTAGTCTAAGCTCTGCTCCAATTTCGCTGGTAACCGCTTTAATGGCATCTAATTGATTCGCTACCACGCTCCAAGCTGCTTCACTTTCTGGGGAGTCCATCTGATTATTATCATACAGATAATCGGGCTTCCACGAACCCATGACCAGGATATGCGGGTTCACGTATTCCGCTCCAATTTTTCCAGGGTAGTACAAGCGGTTTTTCGCGTAAGCGATCATGGTGGAGTCGATGCCTTTACGGGCAAATTCTTCCCAGTCAAAATCATAGCCGCGCAGTATTTCTTGTTTTTGATCGGTTTCCAGATTGGGACGCTTAGTGGAAAATGCATCCACTTCGCGCGCCTTGGCAAAGTCTTCATCTTTGAAGTTGAGCTGCTTGATCCAGTTGAGGCCGGGCTCTTTGGGACGTTGATTAGAGCGGTACATCACATCCGTGAGATCGTTTCCAGCGTAGTAGAAAAGGATGACGAGATTGGGTTTGTAGTCTGGTCCAATCGCCTGCATACGATCCAGGTATTCGATGGGGCCATTGCCTCCTTTGGCGGCGTTCACGTATCCAAGATCATGTGCTTTACAGAACTGTCGAATATCCTCAAACAGGCAGTGGTCTAGATTCCACCAGGTCAGTTGCGAATCACCTAGAATGAGAATTCTCTGGTCCTTAGTTTTTCCCTCATCATAGGCCCAGCGCGCCATGATTTGGTCGCTCCAGTTAAAACGAATTACCCCCGTGTAAATGAGCGTAGCGGTAATAAGTAAGAACACGAAAGTGAAGAAGGTCACGATCGTCAGTTTGAAGAGCAGTTCT
>JBCBWU010000073.1:0-30395 GCA_039816955.1 Bacteroidota bacterium | reverse complement strand
TACTGTTTGAGCGGAGCGAGTTTAGCGGGGCGAGCATTTTTTGGTTCGTTTTTGTTGCGATGGACAAAAATGAACAGCACCAAGAGTAAAGCACCATGTAAATGCTCCAATTAAGAAGCAGATTTTGAGTGGAAATGCTATCCATTTTATTCTAAGTACATGGGACGAACTAAAAAACAAAGTCAATAATTCCGCGAAGCGATAATGAGCCGTATCAGCTTTCCTTTCCGCCCTTCAATTCATCCTGATAATTCTTAAACTCCTCCCAACGCCCGGCAGCAGCCAAACGCGCCTGCAAAGGCCAGGTATAAGGGTTGTGCATCCGAAAACGATCACCAGCTTCCTCCAATATTTCTTTCAGGCGTCCCGGCTCAGTACCTGCTAAAGCTGCCCAATCATTGATTCCGGCTCCTTTTAGCACTTTCTCAATTTTGGGACCAATTCCTTCAATTATCTTCAGATCACCTTCTTTAATTCCTTTGGGGGTAGCTGCTACTTCTTCTTGCGCTTCAGGCTGTGGTTCATCGTAAGACTCCACTGCACCTCCTTCCTGCGCCTGTTGTTGGAGCAGCAAAGCCGCCTGACCAACCCAGTTGTCTTTTTCGATCCGCCCTGGGATGTAGCCGATCATTTCCGTAATAGCTTCGATCCGGTCCGGTGTCCAACTCGCTATTTCTGCGTAGCTAAATACCCCTTGGCTATTCAGCTTCTTTGCTAAGAATCCGCCAAGACCTTCAATTTTAGTAAGATCATCCTGCTCCCGATCCGGCACAATAATCTTATCATACAGTACCGTCTTTTGCGTTTCTATTTGTACTACTTCCGGTTCCTCGGGCTCTTCTCCAGTAGGAGGAATAATTTCCGTACTAGTATGTTGATGATCTTTTAGTTCACTCAAGTCTGAGCGCAGCTTTTCGTTTTCGTGCTGTAGTTGATGCAGCGTAGATTCAAAGGCGCTGAGTCGATCTTGCATGACCGACATTTCCGCTAAAGTCGTATCCGCCACAATTGGTTGTTGTTGGGTAGGAGCGGGATCTGGCGTAGTCACTGCATCAAACTCCTCGGTCTCCTGAATGCGCTGTTCGTAGCTACGGTTGGCGCTTTGTACTTCTTCCAGCTGCCTATTCAAGGCCACCACCTCAGTAAGTTGCTGTTGACGCTCGCGATCGAGTCGTGCCACTCGATCCATAAGATCCACCTTTTCGCGGCTTTCCTCTTGTAGCTCCAGGTTGCGCTCCTTGAGTTGTTCTTGCGCACTGGTTGCCTGTATTTCGGCTGTTTCCAAGTCACTTCTCAACTGGGCATTTTCTTTCTTCAGGCGACGCACCTTACCTGAACGCAGCAAATAAGCTATAATAAACCCAAATAAAAACGCGACAAGCATGACCATCCACAGGAAGAGACCTTCGCGAGATTCTATGTTGGTTAGATAGTCGATTAATTGTTGATCCTCCATGGCGGTTAATTTTAGGGGCGCGATTGATGCAAAGTTGGTTTAAAAAATAACAAGATTTACGCGGCGGTTAGCCTGTTTACCTTCATCCGTTTCGTTAGTAGCAACAGGTTCTTCTTCACCTTTGGATTCCACGAGTATTTCGCAGTTGACGCCATGTTCAAGCATCCACTCTCGGGCACTCTTTGCTCTCCTCAAACCAAGATCAAGATTGTATTCATCGGTATCTACATTATCTGTATGACCAATGATGCGAATTTGTTTTTCCGGATTAAATTCGACGTAGGTCTTCACACTATCAGCATACGCGATAAAGGCGTCGCTAGGGTCAAACACGTCACTATCACTCGGGAAGTTGTCATCCGAAAAGTTCATATTATTGAACAGATAGGTAACCGTCGCATATTCCTCAGGCCCTTGATTGAAAGCAAAATTGAAGCGCAGTGGTTCGGTGATAATGGAATCCAGACTCAATTCACTTTTTAGCTTTATGAAGCGATCATCAACCCCGGCGGCAAGTAATAGATCCTGTACCGCAGCGGCCCGCGCAATGCCCAGGTCTTCGTAAAAACCAGCCATAATGCCTTTTTCCTGTTCGCTTAAACGACCATAAATCTCTAGATCTACGGTAGAGTCTGCGGCCATAAGTTGGCGCAGCGTATCCAGAAAAGCCCGGTTATTGTCATTTAGCTTAACTTCCGAAGAATCGGGCGCGAACAAAAATTCATCGTAGCCTTGTAGTAAGACTGAATCTTCTTGCGTCAGCCGAAGGGTTCGGGGGCGAACCTCCTCAACTACTTCTGGTACTTCTTCTCCGCAGATTTGCAAAATATCGCAAATGAAGAACCAACGAGTGAAAATGGCAAAAAGAAGAAAGAGCAGGAACAGCAAAAAAGCCAGAAACCTCATGCAGCGGTGGTTATTTTGATCCCACGAAAGATAGCCAAAATCCGCGCAATGAAAAACTTATACCGAACACTCCACAACTCAAGTTTACCGCAGCCTTTAAACGTTTAGGCCCTTTGTGGGTCTAAAATACTGGGAAGCATACCTAATGGTAAGTGGTATATCAATACCCAATTTCTGTTAGTAGCTTAATATCAGCTTACGGCTCTAATGCACTATCTTGTACATTCTATATTGTCTTTTGACTAATACCGCATACTTATGTTAACTGTTTTACCCCCTCCTAATTGCGCTACGGGTTCCCTTGCACCCTATGCCGATTCTGCGGGTACCCCCTGGAATCAACAGCGGGCGCAGCACCTGTATCGGCGATTGGGTTTTGGCGCAGACGCTGCCACTACTTCTGCGGCGATCCAACAAAACCCCAGCGATGTAGTCGATCAATTAATCGATACCATACTTAGTACACCTAACCTACCGGAACCCACCTGGGCCAACTGGACCATCAACGAGTACGAAGATTTCGGTAACGAAAGCACATTGCAACTGATTGAGTACGCCATGACCTGGATTGACTCGATGATGCAGAACGGACCTAAAGAGCGGGTGGCCCTCTTTTGGCACAACCATTTCGTGGCCCGTTTCGAAGATTACTTCTGTCCATCTTGGATGTATGAGTACCATCAATTATTGCAAACTCATGCGCTAGGCAACTTCCGTGATTTTGTCTACGAGATGGGTAAAAGCCCTGCTATGCTAGTTTTCCTCAACGGTGTACAAAACACTCGTTTTGAGCCTAACGAAAACTACGCGCGTGAACTATACGAGCTATTTACGCTAGGTCAAGATAATGGTTATACCCAGCAAGACATTGAAGAAACTGCGCGTGCACTCACGGGCTGGAATGGCTTCTCTGTTGCTTGTGCTCCTATCACTTTTATTGATGCACTACACGATACCGGCAACAAAACTATCTTTGGCCAGACTGGCAACTGGGGCTACGATGAGGTACACGATATTCTGTTTACCCAACGGGGTCAACAGGTTTCTGAGCACGTTTGCCGGGAAATTTATAAGGCTTTTGTCCACCCACAAGTAGACGAGAGCATTGTTACAGGCTTGGCGCAAACACTTCGTGATAGTGACTGGGAATTGGCTCCGGTTTTCCGCCAATTATTCAAGAGTGAGCACTTCTTTGATGAGTATATTTTAGGTACTCGTATCAAGAGCCCAATCGATATGATGGTCTCTACAGTACTCGAAGGTGGCTTTGACAACACCCAGTCTATACGCGAGTATGTCCTCTACGGCGGCTACCAGCTGAACCAGGGGCTCTTTAACCCCATTGATGTTGCCGGTTGGCCCGGTGATCGCGATTGGGTAAACACCAATACAATTACGGGACGCTGGTCCGCTTCTGACTTTTTCATTTTCACGGCTTACCAGCAAACACCGCAAAAACTCGTGGAACTGGCACAAGCCCTTACCACAGATAGTGCGAACGATCCGGCACTTGTAACACAAGCGATAGTGGACTACTTCATTCCCAACGGGCTCTCTACACCTGAGGCCTACGAGGCTGCTACTGATGTGTTCAAATGGGAAGTACCGCAGAACTACTATGACAGCGGCGAATGGAACCTGTACTGGGATACCGCGCCGGCGCAAGTAGGCCTGCTGATGCAGCACATCTCTCGTTTACCAGAATTTCAACTCTCTTAAACCCTGATCGTTATGTGTAATCACGACAAAAAACAAACGTCCAAGCCTCAGGAAAGAGGCATTGCACTGGAGCACGGTCAGGCACACACGCAGGACCACCAGAATTGGAGCCGCCGTACTTTCTTGCGGCAAGTAGGCATAGCCGGAGCTGCATCCTTTATGCTAGGACGCACACCGCTGATGGCTATTTCCAACTCTCCACTGGCCATGGCACTTAATTCTGCGGTTACCGAAGACCGCATTCTTGTATTGATCCGCCTTAAAGGAGGTAATGATGGCCTGAACACGATTATCCCGCTGTTCGACTACGGCACCTATCAATCGGGGCGACCCAACATTGCCATTCCACAAAATGAAATCGTCAACCTCACCGGGGAACTAGGGATGCCAAATACTATGGGCTCCTTGGAGAACATGTGGCTGGACGGGCAGATGAAAGTGGTCAATAATGTGGGCTACGAAAATCACAACCTCTCCCACTTCCGCTCTACGGATATTTGGTCGGCAGCGGTTGATGCGAATGAGCCAGCCCAATCTGGCTGGTTAGGTCGGATGCTTGGTGAGCAGTTTCCAGATTTCTTGACCGATCCACCAACTGAGCCACCAGCTATTCAGATGGGCAGTGCTGGCAACCTGGTCTACAACAATCTGGATGGTTTTGATATGTCCATGAATGTTGCGAATCCAGAGCAACTGCAAGCCATTGCTGAGACCGGACAATTATATGATCCACTGGCCGTACCAGAATGCCATTACGGAGAGCAATTGAGTTATCTGCGCTCAGTGGCTAACAATACCTTCCGCTACGCGGAAATCGTGGCTGATGCTTTTGAAGCCAATGAAAACAGCGTAGAGTACGACAACAACGGCCTGGCTAATCAGCTAGCCTTAGTTGCCCGCTTGATCCGCGGTGGTTTGGGCACCAAACTGTACATGGTCGTACACGACGGCTTTGACACCCACGCCAACCAGGGCAATAGTCACCCATTCTTAATCAATCAATTGTCACGTGCCGTAAGTGCCTTCCACGAAGACCTTTCTAATGGTGGTCATGGTCAGCGCGTGCTATCGATGACCTTCTCCGAGTTTGGTCGTCGGATTGAGCAGAATGCCTCTGCTGGTACGGACCACGGTGCGGCGGCCCCGTTGATGCTCTTTGGCGAAGGCCTCAATGGCAACGGTAGCCTGGGTGGCTTACCTAACCTGCAGGAGGTAGATAATAATGGCAATCTGCAACATACCGTAGACTTCCGCCAAGTGTACGCTACGGTCCTAGAGCAGTGGCTTTGTGTTGACTCCAATCTAGTTGATCAAGTAATGGGTGAATCTTTTGAACGCTTGGGCGGACTAGGACTCACTTGTGATATTACCAATACCTGGAGCCCTCAGGACACGCCTAATGTCAACCTGCAAGCCTATTATCAAGGTGGGCAATTGATTGTGAGTTACGACTTACCAACGGCGAGCCCGGTAGATGTGACCTTATACAACATGTTAGGTCAGCCGATGAAGACGGTTTTCCAAGGTTATCAGATGGGCGGCAACCAACGCTTTAGCTTTCCGCTTTCAGATATTGGTTGGGCAGCCGGCGTGTACATTTGTACGCTGCGTGTTGGTAACCAGCAGTACTCGAAAAAAATCAGTCTGGTTCGTTAAAACAGGGCTGTCAGAGGTGTAGCACCGCTGGAAATATAAAGGGCAGAGCCATCAGAAATGATGTTCCTGCCCTTTCTGCTTTGTGGGTATTTTGCTTTACTTCAAGTAATAAAACTCCGCTATTTCATCGGCTACTTCATGTATTAATAGTCCGGTCAGATTGGTCAATAGAATTACAACTAGATCATCTTCAGGATAAATAGCTAAAGCAGCCCTTCCACCACCAATAGCGACTAAGGCGGCATGTTTTTCTCTATTCATTACCGGCCAACCTAGGGCATAACGGTCTAATGCATCCCCAAAACCTCCGTATTCTCCATTATTAAGTTGAGCTGGGGCCCACATTTTATTTATGCTTTCTCTCTTTATTAGTTTTTCGGACTGAAGAGCAATGACCCATTTTGCCATTTCACTTGCAGAGGAAAAAGCGCCAGCGTCAGCCCTTAGAATTGTTGGAAACGTTTCATTTGTTTCAAGTAAGTTGGCTCCCTTAACATATTCCCCCGTAGTTTCATCCCGATAGTAGTAGATATAGGTTGGGCACTTATTCTCTTTCACATCAAATGAATTAGCGAAAATTATTTGCTCCATACCCGCTACCTTGAATTGATTCGTTTTGATGAATTCTTCGTAAGAGGTTTCGCCGTATTCCTCTATAATCTTTTGGATGAGCAAGTAATTAGTAGCATTGTAACTAAACTCCTCTCCTGGTCTAAATTGCAAGGGCATTTCTTGGACTTTTACCCACGCTGAATCTTGGCTTCCACCACCAACTAATTCATCTTTATTTGGGTCTTCAATATCCGGCAGACCTGATGTATTACTGAGTAATTGTTCTATGGTAACAGCATTCCAATTACTAGGCAGAGTAGGTATATGCTTCGAAATTGGATCTAACAATGTCAATTTCTTTTGCTCTTCTAGCTGCAATATTGCTGTTGCAGCAAAAATTTTAGAGATTGAGCAAACGGGGAAGATCGTGTTCTCTTTCACATCGACAGAAAAAGGAACATTTGCAAGCCCTAAACTTTCGGATAGAACTATTTCATTATTCTTAATTATAGCAACCTGTAGTCCAGGAATTCCTTCCTCTCCCATTATCCTTTCGAGATAATTTAAGGTCTTGATTTTTTCCTTTCCAAAAGCGTCGTTTGACTCTTTATCACAAGTAAGAAGAGTGATGGAAATCAATATCATTAGGTACCGACTCATTGATAGTTTTACAAGTAAGACGATCGATAGCAATAATATGTTACCGTTTAATTTACTGCTAACTATTTCTGGAGGTATTCGCTCGGGCTACAACCAAATCGCGCCTTGAATTTAGCGGTGAAATAAGAAGCACTCTCAATGCCAATTTCGTAACGGACCTCAGCTACTGTAGCAAACTGGCGGCGCTCCAGCAGATGTCGCGCGTGCTGCAGGCGAAGTTCTAAAATAAACTTTACTGGTGTAAGGCCCGTAATTTGGCTCATAACTCTGGAGAGGTTACGTGAGCTGTAACCCAGGCTTTTTGCCAACTCTTCTACCGAGAGAGTGGGATCATCCAGGCGTTCCTTCACAATACTTTCCGCGCGTTGGACCAGCTCTTGCTCAGGGGTCATCATAGCAGCTTCGAACTCATTTTCCAGCGCAGTTTCCCGCTCTAGTTTATTTTCTAGCAGGTTATGGATCCTGGCTTTTAACTCCGGCAAGCGAAATGGCTTGGTAACGTAGTCATCAATGCCTAACTGGAAACCCTTAATTCGGTCTTCTGATAAGGTTCTGGCGGTAAGTAGTAAAAACGGTATACGGCGCCAGCGCAAGTTTTCGTTGATCTTTTCCCGCAGGGCAAAACCGTCCATTACGGGCATCATCACATCAGAGGTGACCAGGTCAAATGGCTGTTGCTGGAGCATTTGCAGGGCTTCTGCGCCATTATTGGCAAGGTGGCAATCATAGTCTGCTCGCAACTTATCAAAGAGGTACTTGCTCATATCAACATTATCCTCTACAATCAATACTTGTGGGCGTCCCGACCGGAATTGTAAAGCAGGCAGGCTGGGCACTGGCTCTGCTTCACTGCTATCACCAGCCTCTTCAGTAGTATGAATATTCACCTCTCTAGTAGCAACTGGAATTTCGAGGAGAAAACGACTCCCTTTACCCAGTTCGCTTTCCGCACGGAGTTCACCACCCAGGAGTTGAGCCAGCTGCCGCGACAAGGACAACCCAATACCGGTACCTCCTTGCGGACCGACGTGAGCGCTCTGGTAGAAGCGTTCAAAAACGTGGGGTAAATCTTCCGGGTGAATACCTTTTCCGGTGTCAGTTACGGTTAGTACTAAGCGAGTAGAGTCACTTTCTCGCAGAGCACCTTCATCGAAGGAAAAGCTTATTTCCCCCCCTTCGGGTGTAAACTTGACCGCATTACTCAATAAATTATTTAAAATCTTTTCCAGTTTAGCTACATCTGTTTCCATTTCAAGCGGAAGTTGATCTGGTGCTTGCCAAGCTAATTCGATGCCATTGATATCCGCAGCAGACTGGAAAGAGAAAAAGACACGACGCAGGAAATTTACTGGTTGAACAGCAGTAAGCTCCTCTTTTAATTCGCCCGCCTCCAATTTAGAAAGGTCAAGAATTTCGTTGATCAGGCCTAACAGCTTTTTACTGTTTTCGTGGGCCAGCTCCAGGTCTGGCATTAGGTTCACCTGCTTCACTTTTGAGCGCACCTCTGCCAGTGGGCTGGTAATGAGGGTTAGTGGCGTACGCAGTTCATGGGAAACATTGGTAAAAAAATTGGTTTTGAGCTGATCTATCTCCCGCAACCGCTCGGCTTCTCGTGCCTCATTTGCCAAAGCCATCTCTATTGCCTCCTTCTTTCGGCGTTGGCGATAGAAGAAGAACTGAAAGGTTCCAGCGGTGACTAGCAGTAGAGTTATACCGCCAAAAAGAAGCCGACTGCGCGTATTTTCCGCTTCAATGAGCTGCAGCCTTTGCTCCGCCAGCTCCCGTTCCTTTTTTTCATTTTCAAAACGGGCAACATTAGTTTGTAGTTGCTGCTCAGTGTAGGATTGATAAATGGAGTCTTGTAAGGAGAATGCTTGTTGCCAATAAGGAATACCGAGGGTATTACCACTCCGGGCATCTTTTAATCTTGCCAAGTGTAGAAACACCTCTTTTCGGAGCCGGTTGTCAGTGACTTCTTTTGTTCCTTCTAAGGCCTTGTTCAAGTAGATAGAAGCAGAATCTAACTGCCCCTGTTCCAGATAAACCAGCCCCAAAAAATCATAGGCAGAGGCGGTATAGTATGGATCTTGAAAGGCAATTGCGTAATTCAGTCCTTTATGGTAATTCTCAACAGCTCCTTTGATATCATTTTTTTCAACTAAACGCTCACCGAGTAATAAATAGGCAGAAGAGAGTACCCATTCGGTTTGTTGATCGTGCGAATAAAAAATGGCTTTTTCCAAGTAATGAATAGCCGTATCCAGATTTGTAGCTAGCGGCCCGAGACCTACATACAAGTAAGCATGATTGGTGTAATTATCAATCGCCTCAAATTTTTCTTTAGCTAAGAGGTAGTATTGCTTAGCACTTTTTTGGTCGTTATAAATTTCAAAGGCATTCGCGAGATTATAGTAGATCTGAGCAGCGTATCCGAGTTGCCCAAGGCTTTCCGCTACCGCAATGCCATCCAGATAGTATTCAGCACTTATTTCAGGGAGGTCTTTCTCGAGGTAGATGCTACCAATGGCATTGTAATGGCCCGCTAGACGCATGGAATCTTGATTCGCTTCGGCTATTTCCAATGCCTCTACGGCATTTTCTAGCGCTTCCTCCAGTTGTTCCAAGTCTTCCAAGGCCAGGGCTCTTGCGTACAGTGCTAAATTCCGCATTTTGAGAGCCACTCCTCTCGCGTTCAATTGATCCATCGTATCGCAATAGAGCAGCATCGTATTGGGTTCGCGGCCATTGTAGTAGCGAGCAATACCGTAGTAGGTCATGAACTTTTCCTCATCATCAGGAAGGTTTTGTACTACCGTTAGGAGACTATCCAAGTTTGCCTGTAGTGGAGAAGAAAACAAGACAGACAGAAAACCAGCGAAGAATAAAAACCGAAGGCGTGGAAGTGCACTTGAGAGTACGTTATTTTTTGAAACCATTACTTTTGGTAGCGAATTAGGATCAGCACACCGCTGTTGAGTACGAATGGGTTTAATGCTTATTTTCATAAATGATCGACTTTTATAGACCTAGAAGTCGTTGGTCATTTTCCATTAATACGTATTCCGAGGCTTTGGTTAAGTCTTTTCCTAAAATTAGTGGTAAAATCAAAAAGATTGGCAAGAGTAACGTCATAGTCCATACCCAGTAATAGAAAAAGTAAAAGCGGAAGCCCTTCTAAAAGAACTTCCGCTATTGCTTAAAAAAACGCGCTCTATTTCAGCAGAGCTTACATGCTCAGCTACCCAGATTAATAGCAGCCGAAGTAAATGCCAGGAGATTTTTTTGCCATATAGACGCATCCCCGTTTTGCCGTAGGGCTACCTGATTATTTCTTCGTGGATGGAGAAGCTGCTGCCGCAAATCTATTGCATCGCGCTCCTGAAGTGCCGTTCCAATACGCATAGGGTGTATGCGTACGGAATTATGGAATACGGTAGCCGGAAGATAAATCTCAGCGGTTGACTGTCCCTCCAGTACTATTTTTTGGTGGGCAAAAGTGGGGTTAAACTTATTCAGAAGGCTCAAACTGCAGGAGAAATAGTCTGCTAGCTCATCCAGGGAGGTAGACTGACTAGCCGTAACTACCACCGGCCGAGCAACTGGGCGAACTTCTGCAAAACCGTGTACTGCTGGTTCTTGTGCAATCTTGGCAATAGTTAGCACCCGCGGAATGTAGCGGCGGGTTTGCCGCGGTAGATAATGACTGATTTCGTGGTAGAAATACCCTTTCGCGCGGCGCTGTGCTTTGCGTACGTTTCCGGCACCGCAATTATAGGCGGCTAGAGCCAATAGCCAATCATCAAATTGTAGATGGAGCTTTTTGAGGTAGTAAGCAGCGGCGCGGCTAGCTTTAGTGGTGTGCAAGCGTTCGTCTATCCGTTCATTGATGCGCAAGCCTAGACTTCGGCCAGTGGCTGGCATAATTTGCCAAATACCTACGGCTCCCGCAGGAGAAACCGCATTGGCTTGCAAGCGACTTTCTGCTAGGGTCAAATACTTAATCCAGTCCGGGATCTCTCGTTCTTGCAGTGCATGCTCAATTTCGGAAACGTAGATGGGAATTCGCGCTAGCATTTTGCGCGTTTCCAGGCGACCTGATTCGGTGTACCGATAATAGGCGCGGTCTAAATAAGCTTGGTCCTTAACGGAAAGACAGTCTGTTAGGTAAATAAGATCCGACATACAGTCGGAACGTAAGACGGGAGTGTAGATCACAGTACAGCATAGCCATACCATAACCCAGGGGGAAAGGCTTCTCATTTTGTTAGGGCGTTGTAGTTTTCTCGTGTAATACGCTGGACAGAAGCATTCTCGCGCGCCTAGTTATAAGCAAAGCCTATTCCTAAACGATTGGTAGATTCTGTTGCAGAAGAAGTTTTTTTGCGCGCTTCATTTGATGTTGCGCCACTAGACTTCTTCGTTTTGGTTTAGAAGCCTCCCAAAGCTCTTATTATGAAAGTTTTACGGCGCGTGTAGAAAAATGTTACAATGCCCTAAAATGGAAAACCCCTTCCAGTTGACAATTCAACCAGAAGGGGCTTATGCGAATCCTTTTGTTTGCTTATACGCTTAAGGGCGTGCTACGCGGCGAGGCAGATAAATATTAAGCGTTTGATTAACGGTCAATTTTTCATCCGTCAAGCCATTCCAAGCGATAATTTCTTCCTTAGAACACTGGAAGAGCACCGCCAGGGTATCCAGGTTATCACCTGGTACGGTTACATACTGACTTTTCTGCCGGTTAGCAGGCACTACATTGTTTTCATTTTGCAGGTATCGCTCTGCAAATTCCGAAGCAATTCGCGTCGGCACAGTTACGTACTGAACCTTACTTGAAGTGCGGATGAGTCCTTGCAGGTAAGAAGGGTTCAAACGTGTAAGTGTACGGTAGCTCATGTCTAGTTCACGAGCAACAGTACCCAAGTGCAATGAGCGATCGATACGGAAAGTACGCGTATCCAGTAGGTCATAGTCTGGAAAATCCGGACTCAGACCGTGGGCAGCGTGGAAGTTCATCAGGTACGCAGCAGCTACGAAGCGAGGTACGTAACGCTGAGATTCCTTTGGCAAATAAGCACGAATGGCCCAGAAATCACTGCTGCCAGCAGCACGCATTGCTTTGCGTACACGGCCAGGTCCACAGTTATAAGCAGCCAAAACAAGTGCCCAATCACCAAATTGCTGGTACAGGCTAGATAGCATCCGCGCCGCAGCCGCAGTGGCTTTGTGCGGGTCGAGCCGTTCGTCAACCTGACCATTAACGGTCAAACCGTACAAACGAGCAGTACTGGGTACAAACTGCCAGAGACCAGCAGCTCCTACCGGTGAGAAAACAGCAGGACGAAGCGATGACTCTACAATAGGTAGAAACTTCAGCGACTCGGGCAAACCGTGCATACGCAGGTAATGCTCGAAAATCGGAAAGTAAATCTTGGCTCGTCCGAGAATGTCTTCTGAATCGTGCTGACCTTCTACCGTGAAACGGCGAATCAGCGACTTGATTTGTGGAGTGGTATGAGCGTCAAAAGGCAACCCAATTTGGGAGATGCGCTCTTCCACTGTTTCATCCGAAAGGCGGCTATTGAGAAAAGTAGCGTTTTCAGTTGCTTTCGAATTGGGATTTGTGTGACCTTTAGTCACTGACACTACAAGTAGTACCAGGACAAGGATCGTCCACGGGAATTTCATTATGTTCATTTTCGTCAAACAAAGCCGGCCTGGTTCGAAATGCAATCGTTGGGGATTAACAACGATTGGGGATAGCATTTCTCTTGGGGTAGCCGGATTTCACTTAGTTTACCCTTTCTGGGGGAAGGTTGTTACAAATTGCAACAGCCTAATTAGCTTTTATCTTTTTAGCTAGGACAAAATTATCCGCTTTATAGATCGCAGGCAAGGATTTTGCTTGTTCGCGGACTTTAGTGTGATAAATCCTTATTTTTCAACCATTTGCTAATAAGCTGCGGTGAAATTTTCTCCTTTTTATCTATCTTAAACTAACAGGGATCCAGTATAAATTGGCTGTTAGCACAGGCCGCACAGAATAAAATAGTGATCTTTGAGTTTTTGAGAGCCTACAGCCCCGAAAGTGTTAAAATTTTGTTAAAAAAGCCGCAAAAAACAGTGGATTACACCTAAAAACAATCGTATTAAAAAATAAATTAATGCGTTAATGGAGATTGAAATTATGGCTTTTGGCATTGCTCGGGACATCTTTGGCGCTTCTGCCTTAAAAGTGCAAGCAGTGGAAAATAGCACCGTCAAGCAGCTTTTGGAAGATTTAAAAAATCAGTACCCTAAGTTGCAAGAATTGCGCTCAGTAGCTATTGCTATTAATACCGAATATGCCGATCTAGAGCAAGTTATCAAACCCGGTGATGAGGTCGTCATCATTCCTCCCGTGGCTGGAGGTTAGTTAAACTCAATTATGGCAATTGATATACAACTATTACATACGCCCTTGTCTTTACAACACTGTCAAGACTGGGTAGCAGGAGCTGCTTGTGGCGGTATTGTTCATTTTGTAGGTACCGTTAGGGAGCAAACAGGCGGTCGCCCCGTAAGCCGGCTTGACTTTGAGGCTTACGAGCCGATGGCGGTTAGTGAGATGCGGAAAATTGCGGAAACGGTAAAAAAACGCTGGCCAGCAGAGCGCGTAGTTATTCACCACCGAGTGGGGAAATTGGAAATTGGTGAAATTGCCGTCATTATTGCGGTGGCAACACCACACCGCGTTGATGCTTTTGCCGCTTGCCAGTACGCCATTGACACCTTAAAGCAGACGGTCCCGATTTGGAAAAAGGAGATTTTCACCGACGGGGAAGTTTGGGTTGCTGCACATCCTTAATATATTGGTGACGTGTCGATCTTGATTTCACTCCTTATATTATGTACCATTGTACAGTTGTTCTTCTGGGGAGTTCGCTTTCGGCACTTAGTTCGTTATTCACCCTCAACTAGCACACCGGAGGCGCAAGCGGATCTGCCGCCCGTAAGTGTTATTATTTGCGCACGAAACGAAGCGGAGAACCTCCGAAAAAACCTAGCCGCTTTCCTGGAACAGGACTATCCAAATTTTGAATTAATCGTGGTCGACGATAATTCTACGGATAAAACTGCGGCAATGGTTTTGGAATTTCAAAAAAAATTTTCGACCTTACGCTTGCTTTCGATACGGACCCAGACTTCATCCGGAAAGAAAGCGGCTTTGAGCTTGGGTATTCAACAAGCGAGCTTTGAAAGACTTTTCTTATCTGATGCTGATTGTCGTCCCTTAAGTCGGCAATGGTTAAGGGTAATGCAACGATCATTAACCGACAGTACAATTGTACTAGGTTATGGTCCTTACCTAAATCGAGGTGAATGGCTTAACCGCTTTATTCGCTTCGAGGCTTTCTACACCGCCATACAATATTTTTCTTTTGCACTTGCTGGCCATCCCTATATGGGTGTGGGCCGAAATTTGGCTTATCACCGATCTATTTTTTGGCAGGCAAAAGGCTTTGACGAGCATGCTCATTTAATTTCCGGCGACGACGACTTGCTGGTTAATCAGATGGCTCATGCTGGGAATACTACAATTAATTTATCTCCGGAAGCGTGGGTTTACTCCGCTCCGGCAACCTCTTGGAGAGGCTACTACATCCAAAAACGACGCCACCTCAGTGTGGGCAGTCATTATCGCTGGCAACACCAAATCGCATTAGGCGCACTGGCTTTAAGTCATTTCGCTTTCTATGCGCTAACGGTCCTGCTCATGATTTTGTCTCCTAGCTGGTGGCACATTTTGACACTCAATTTCTTGGTGCGGATGGGCGTAGTTCTCCATGTATCTCACGGAGTCAGCAAACATTTAGGCGAGCAAGATTTGCTCCCTTTTCTCCCCTTGCTGGATTTCCTTTACCTGGTCTACTATCTCATTTTCGCACCGTCATTATTAACCGGTAGCCGAATACGAAAATGGAAGTAGCAATTAAAAACCCAAAACTGACACGAAAAGCACTCAATGACTATCAGCTCGTAGAGCGAGCTAAGGCAGGGTGCCAGCAGTCCTATGCACAATTGATGGAACGTCATCGCGCTAGCATTTACCACTTAATGTTGCGCATGACCAACGACCGCGAGGATGCCCATGATCTAACCATCGAAGCCTTCGGGAAAGCATTTACCCGTATGGCCTCTTATGTACCCAATTATGCGTTTAGCACTTGGCTATATAAGATTGCCGTGAACAACTGTATCGACTTTGTTCGCAAGAAGAAACTCACTATCCTGTCTATCGATGAGCGCATCGATGAAGAAAGCTCACAGGATTATTCCAGTACTTTGCACGCAACAGGACTCAACCCTGAAGAAGCTGTAATTCGCGACCAGCGCATCGGCCTCATGCGTCATTTGCTTACGCGCCTCAGTGATAAGTACCGCATCATGATTGAACTGCGCTACTTCAAAGAAATGAGCTACGAAGAAATCGCCAATGAACTGAGTATTCCACTCGGTACGGTGAAAGCGCAGCTCTTCCGCGCTAAAGAACTATTGTCTGACTTACTGCAACGCCCTGGTGCTAAGGCTTACCTAGAAGTACGCCGCCCAGCTCGCCGCCGTGCCGCAGTATAAAATCTCAGCCTGGAAAGAAACGTCTACTTATTTTTAAGCAGCGAAAGGCCAAGGGTGATCTAAGTCATTCCTATTCTATTATCACCCTGCCTTTACGCCCTTCAAAAACAAGCCCTGTTGATGGTACAGAACTATCGACAGGGCTTTTCTTTTTACTTTTGCTCAAACACAAAGTATCCCCTTGTGAAAAACCGGACTTCTGCTATCAGTTATTTGCTAATAACTTAGTTGGGGATCAGCGTTTGACTTGCCATCTTATTTCGGAAGTGGGAAATCGGAAGTGGGAAAACATTTAAAACCTCCTATTTCCGACTGCCGATCTCCGAACTAAGCTATTCGATAGCTTGATGACCAATACTTTGTCATTGTGCTGCTTTAACCTAGGGCTACATAAATAAAAATCTCTCCCCAATGGCTTCCATCGCAATCGAACAGAAACTCAGCGTCCTTTTTGAAGAATGGAGTGGTGAAGTACCCACGCTGGTATTACCACTTGCCCCGTCTGGCTCTGACCGAATCTATTATCGACTGCAAAGCAAGAACAAAGTAGCCGTGGGGGCCTACAATCCGCACCCCCAGGAAAATGAGGCTTTCATTAGCTTTTCGAAGCACTTTCAGGAAAAAGATCTGCCCGTTCCAGCGATTTACGCTGAAGACCTCGCGCAAAACATTTATCTGCAAGAAGACCTGGGTGCCACTACACTCTATAGTTACCTACTCCAGAAAGGTGATTATTTTCCAGATTACCTGGTCAAAATATACAAGCGAGTTGTAGAACAATTAGCCCGTTTGCAGGTGCAAGGAGGGGAGGGGCTTGATTACGATAAATGCTTTCCCCGTACGAACTTCGACAAACAGTCGATGCTCTGGGATTTTAACTATTTCAAATATTACTTCCTACGCCTAGCGCACATCCCTTTCGATGAGCAACTCCTGGAAGAAGATGCCCACCGCCTAGCAGATTTCCTACTGGAGACCGATACTTCGCACTTTATGTTTCGTGATTTCCAAACGCGGAATATTATGATTAAAAGTGGCGAGCCTATTTTTATTGACTATCAAGGGGGGCGGCGTGGCGCATTGCAGTACGATTTAGCCAGCCTACTTTATCAAGCAAAAGCGAATGTTCCAGCCGATATTCGCACCGAATTACTCCAGCATTATCTGGATGCTTTAGAAGGAATTATCTCGGTAGATCGGGAAGCGTTTACTACCCACTTTTACGGCTACGTATTCATGCGATCAGTACAAGTATTAGGTGCCTATGGTTTCCGTGGCTTGTACGAGCGTAAGGAACACTTTCTACAAAGTATTCCTTTTGCCTTACGCAATATTAAATGGCTCCTGGAGAATAAAAAGGTACCCATTGAAATGCCCGAACTCAAGCGAGCACTAGAAGCACTTATTTCTTCTAAACGATTTGAGCCGTTCGATAAAATCAAGGCCAGTTCTAGCCTGCTCACCGTGAGCATTAATAGTTTTAGTTACAAGCAAACTGGTGTGCCGGAAGACAATTCTGGAAATGGTGGAGGCTTTGTTTTTGACTGCCGTTTTGTACATAACCCAGGCCGTTATGAACCCTACAAAAAACTCACTGGCCGCGACGAAGCGGTCATTAATTTCTTACGCCATCATAGCGAAATTGGCGACTACCTACAAGATGTATATCGGATTGTAGACCCGGCAGTAGAGAATTATATTGAACGTAGCTTTACGCACCTACAGGTAAATTTTGGCTGCACGGGCGGACAGCACCGTTCTGTCTACGCTGCCGATCAACTGGCCAAGCACATTAAAGACAAGTACGGGGTAAATATTGTGCTCCACCACATCGAGCAAGAGAAGAAGAATTGGGAGAATTAAGTATTCGCTTAGCGTAAATGCGCAAGAAACGGATTGCCCACCAGCATCCAACGCCCGATTTTTGTGATATGGAAATAAAGAACCCACATTACGAGGTGGTGGCGGAAGCTATCCGCTATATACGCCAGCAACAATCACAACAGCCAACGCTGGAGGAGATCAGTAATCATGTCCATTTGAGCAAATTTCACTTGCAACGAGTATTCAAAGAATGGGCGGGCGTAAGCCCCAAAGGGTTTCTCCAATACCTGACGGTTGAAAAATCAAAAGACCTGCTGCGTGCCGGGCAATCTACCCTGGCCACCTCTTACCAGATGGGGCTATCCGGGAGTGGTCGGCTGCACGATCTATTCGTGAAGTACGAGTCTTGTACTCCAGGAGAGTTTAAACGATTGGGCAAGGATTTACAAATACACTGGGCTAGCGTACCGAGTTATTTTGGACCAGTAATAATAGCTGAAACAGATAAGAGGATCTGCCATGTCGCCTTTATCGACGATGAAACTTCTGCCAAAGCAGAACTCCTGGAGCGCTATCCAAGTGCGGAATTACACCACGGCTTACAGACAAACGGTCAGGCGCTTGCCCAATACTTTTCCACCTGGCAGATTCCTCTGCAACCAATCCATCTTTTCCTTAGGGGTACACCATTTCAACTTCAAGTTTGGAAAGCGCTCTTGCAAATACCAGCAGCACAACTAAGAACGTACCAGGATGTTGGTCACGCCATTGGTAAGCCTAAAGCAGTACGAGCAATCGGCACTGCTATTGGCAAGAACCCCATTGCGTATCTCATTCCCTGTCACAGAGTCATTCGAGGAGATGGGCAAATGGGTAACTATCGCTGGCAGCCCGAACGTAAGATGGCCATCAACGGGTTTGAGCAAGCCCGTTTTCTTAAAACTGGATCATAGTACCAGTCCTCTCTCCTTAATCTCTTTTTACTTCATTTCCATCAAACTGAACACATGTTTATTCCCTTTCAGGTGGTCGGCTTGCCGATTACACTCTTAGAAGAGTTGCACACACTTTCAACCGAAGATCGCAAGGCACGAGGTATTCAGAAATGTATCGTTGATGCTAAACCAGGTTATCCTTGCCGCTTAAGCCTTGCGGATGCAGAAGTGGGAGAGGAGGTATTTCTTCTACCATACAGGCACCATTCTGTTGATTCTCCTTATCAGGCCGCAGGTCCAGTCTTCATTCGTGCAACGGGGCAGGAAGCTGCGCTACCGCCTAATGAACTGCCTGAAATGCTGAAGCATCGTTTTTTGTCGCTCCGGATTTACGATGAAAATGCCATGATGATTGGTGCACAAACACTCGAGGGAACAGGCTTAGCAGAAGCAATACAAACCATATTCTGTGCACCCACCGCTAATTATATTCAGGTGCATAATGCTAGGCCTGGCTGTTATAATTGTGAGATTCGGCGAGCATAAAGAGAAGAATTTCACTGCTCACGAGAACTACCGCAATCAAGAAAACTCCCCCCTTTACAGAGGAGATTACCTTTGATGTCTGGCAAATTGAACAGGTATGATCATAGCCAGGCTCTAAGCGGATGTGTATCTAGAATATCGTTAATTGTAGTAGTGGTAATTTCATAAAGTTTTACTTGTACTTCCTTGTTGTTGACTCTGGGACTACCTTCGATACCTTTTCCATTTTCATCAATAAGTATAAACTTATCTGCGTCCTGATTTTTCCCTTGCAGAATTGATAGTGGGATCTTTGCATATTCGTCAGGAGTGCGTTTCCGATATTTCCACACTATCCTTAAAATGGAAAAAATAATTTTTTTAGCGAATGCTGGAAACTGCCCCTTCCGTCGGATATCGGTATCGACGAAACCTGGATTAAGCACATTTATCTTAGTTCCAATTGCCTGAAGTTTAGCACTTATGTACGACGCATAGAAGTCGTTAGCAACTTGCCCTAGTCCGTACCCTTTAAAACTACTTGCTTTCTCTGAGAGCGGAAACTGTTGAATAAACTGCTTGGGTGGAGAAAACCCGGCTATCGCCACATGAATGATTCTCTCTGGCTGGTAAGATAATTCTCCCTCAACAATGAGCTGGTTAAAGAGTACACGTGAATAGTAGTTTAGTGCGATTGATTTTTCTAATCCTTCTTCTGTGTTGATCCGCTTCGTCACCAGAATATCGGCGGTGTGAATGATGTAATCTACCGAATCAACCTTAGACCTTATATCCGTTAGCAGGTTAGGAATACTATTAAGAACAGATAAGTCGCAAATAAGGTATTTCCCGTTGATTGGATTTCTAGTAATAAATATCCCCCTCTTTTCACCTAGTAATGAACCCACTATTGACACACAAATACAAAGGTGTAAAAATCAATAATTACGGACATTGATGTACAAACGCATTGCAATGCGTCTCTTCGGCAGGATATTTACACTCAATCATTCTTTTACAGAAGAACCTGCTAACTTTTCCCCGTTGAGCTCTTATTTTTTCCCACCTGAATTTCCGCCTTCGATTTCCATATCCAGAAATTCGGGATCATCACTATCTGGGTCTTCTTCGTATTCCGGAATATCCCGCCAATCTAGCGGTTCTTCTACTAGTTCAATAATGGTACCAAAGCGGCGTTCCAGCTCAAGGTGGATATCGCGTTTGCGGCTTTCGCTTTCGCGGAAATCGTTTTGGACCCGGCGTTTATCCGAAGAGAAATTGTAGTCATCCAGGTTCCCTAGGATAGCATAATACAGATTAAAGAATCCGCGGCGACGGGCAGGCTTTGGGCGCAGGCGTGGATTGTGCCTCCGGAAGCGATCGGCTAACACCTGCCCAGCATTCACTTTTACGTAATAAGCAATGTCCTGGTCAAAAGTATGCTCACCACTGATCGTCATATTTAGCGCATTGCTTTGAATGAACATGACTGGTAAGTACAGTTTGCTGTTTCGTACCTCAAAGAAGTTTTCCAGGTTGCTGAAACGAATCTCCCGTAGGTCGCGCACATTAACGAAGGTGGAGAAGTTCTCTAGCATGGCAAAGTCTTGTAAGACACCATCGTTAACTCCCACACCAGCCAATACTCGCAGCTTGTCCTGCAGGAAGTTGCCCTGCTCGTCAAAAAAGCATTCGATATAAATTCTGGTATCCAAACGCCCCGAGAGGTTATCTGCCACCAAGAAGTCCTGCCCAAAGTTCTCAGACTGCCGGAAGAATTCATAAATATCAATGGAGTTCCCAGTAAGCTTAGCTGTGAGGGAGGGAAGGTCGTTGAAGTTAGCCTCACCGTCCAGAACAAACTCACCATTCATGGCTTTGGTTTCACCTTTGATTCGCATGATTCCATCTTCGAATTTCAGGCTTCCAACAAAATCTTCTCCACTAATTTCGCCGTAGCTGAACTGCTGAATCTCAGCGGCAAAAGTCCCATCCAGAAAGCGTGTAAAGTACTCCCGCTTTTCTACCTCAGCTTGAGCAAGCGAATCCACACTCCCTGTTTCCAAGGCGCGTTCTTGCACTTCTTCTGCCGGATCACCCAATGCTAAAAGTTGATCAATATCCAGCTCCGTGGCCTGGAGGCGAGCATCAAACTGCAAGCGCGCATTTTTCGAGTTGACCGAGTCTGCAAAGATGACTGGTAGAATGTTTGTAGCCGTACCATCAAAGTACATGCTAGTTCCGGGAGCTTCCAACTTGACCCCTTCTACCATTAGTCGGTTTTGGTCCAAGGTAACTTTACCTTCCGACAACTGCACATCTTCCCCATTAATGGTAAAGCCCGCTCCCTCAAAATCCAGTTCACCGCTCATTTTTGCTCGGCCAGAACGTTGATTACTCACCATGTCCTTATACCGCCCGCTTACCCGCAGATTGCGTAGATGCACGGTTCCTGTACCATCAGAGATGCGTTCGTCTGGGATGAAGCCCATGAGAGCACCGGGAGCCAAGGTACCGTTCGCCGCAAAGATGATGCGAGGATCGTTAAAGTTCTCCACAGTTAAGTCCATAGCAAAAGGTTCGCGCTCAAACTCACCATGTAGGTTTTCCAAGACCAGTTTGGATGTAGCATCACTTTGTGAATCACCATTAGTGAAGTAAGCAACAAAGCCCAAATCACGTACCCGGGCGTGGATGCGTTCGCCGTCCAGGCGACCGTCCGCAAAGTTAAGTTCAGCTTCTATTTTTGGCTGGCGGTTTTGAGCGTAAACACCTTCCACATCCACACTAAAAGAGAGTTTACCTCCGGTTTCAATGCCTTTCAGAGTTCTATTGTAAGAAGCAGGAAGCAAGCTGATCATATCCTCCAATTTGGCATCGTTAGACGCTACTTCCATATCGATGAAGTGATCTGTTTCTCCTAAACGAAAATTACCAGAAGCCACTAGAGGCAAATCTCCCAACTGTAGTTCCAGCTGCTCTATCTGGTACTGCCCCGTTTCGGTATTCACCGCCAGCTGAGCGGTATAAGTAAACGGCTCATTAGATATGTACGTCTCGTTCTCAGATACGATTGCCGCGATGAATAGGTCCGCGCTTGAGCTGAGCTGGTAGTTGGCAGCGCCAAATTCACCACCGAAGGTGGCATCATCAATGAGTAGAGAAATCGTTTGTTTACTTTGCTGATCCACATAACGCAGCTGCATTCCTCGGACCATGGCTTCCTGGAGCTGGATGGTACTATTACTAGCTTCCTCTTCCGCGGCATCCTCCGTCTCCACAAAAATGTCATAGTTCGTATTACCACGAGTATCTACTGCTACATTGAGCTCGCCATCTCTAACTACTACTGATTTAATCTTGAGGTTGGAACCAAAGAGTCCAAGTATACCAGTGCGAAAGGAAAGCTCTTCGGCCTTTAAGAGTGGTTTGCCATTGGTATCCATGAGCTGTACTCCCTGGAGGTTAGCACCCAGATTGGGAAAAGTACGGATGAAGGAAAGGTCAAACCCCTGGACCTCTAGCTCTGTTTTCAATTGGGCATTCACTGCCTCAACAACTTGTGCACCGATCCGGTCGGCAAAAAAGCTTGTGGCTACCCAGAGTACGCCCACAACTAAGAGCAAGAAAATCCCCAAAATGACGAAAAGGCGGCGTAAAAGGCGTTTCATAGTTTGAAGTATGGATGTGTATGTGATGTTCGCGCGGGAACTTTTGCGGACAAAAGTACCTTATAGTATATGTCAAATATTAACTCCCCTCCATAATCCAGTCTCTTAGTTTAAGCAAACTCTTTTTCAAGCGTTTGCATCTTCACGAAAAGACTGAAGGCAGAGTTTCATTATTTGACCCGATGTAAGGTATAACTGTCCGGCTGAACACGGCATTGTTTTTGGGAGCAAGAAAAATATTTTCACTTTTTTCATTCACCTCTCTTGCATAATCAGGAAAGGCCTCATATATTTGCACTCGCTTTACAAGCAAGGGTAGATAATCCCAAGAATATTGGACCCCGTTTTTATCCTTGCTGTTGAAATTTTGGGCGATTAGCTCAGTTGGTTTAGAGCACCTCGTTTACACCGAGGGGGTCGGGAGTTCGAGTCTCTCATCGCCCACATAAAATAAGAAAGGGTTCTGATTGCACCAGGGCCCTTTTTCTATTTTATTTAATCGATCTTGCTTCTGGCGTTCTGCTAATTCAGCAAGAGTCGCAATAAAAAAAGCCGAATGTATCGACATTCGGCTTTTTTTATTTCATTTTTTTTTAGGCCTTCTAGTTTGTACGAACCAAGATGCCTCCGTAGCTCATTCGAGCCTTGATCATGCTATTTCCGCCGCTCCCCATGGTGCCGCGTACTTCGTGCGATTTACCATCTTGGGCATCATAATTTTTGTTGACACCACTTGACGGAAGATTGATATTAGCGTAACTACCTGAAAGGTCAATCAAGCAATCTACTCCGCTGTCCATGTAGAGTTTAAAATCGGTATAGCGACCATTCAAGTTGACCTCATCAAAGCTAGATTCAATTTGATTGGTCTTGGCTGAGCCATAAGCCATATCCAAATTCATACGGCGAGCCAAACGATCCACTACTACATTGGTGTAATGGGTTTCACAAACCACTTCTTCGGCAAAACCGATTTCTACATTGTCATATTTTCCTTCGTTGCGAAATTCGCGGATCTCGTCCAATTTGAAGGTAGAGTAGCGTGAATCACTAAGGATATCGCCAGCCCGGTCTACGATGAATTTACCGTAACGCATGTCAATGTTCACATCGCTTGCCTCTTGTACATCTAAGTTTCCATAAGCTAGATCTACGGTGAGGTCACGAGAACGAATCAATGTACCGTTGCCATAAGCCAGCGTAATTTCACTGTCTTCGCCTAGGCCGTCGAGTTTAAAGTTGCCGTACTTCACCACAAACTCACCTCGTCCGGCAATTGCGGCAGCGTATACATCGCAGTATTTAGCCGAGACATCCAAGTTAGCAGAAGCAGGCATAAATACTTCGTAATTGATGGAGAATTCATCGCTATTGCTGCCCCAATCAAACCAACTGGACTTGCGATCTGAAATTTCTGTTTTGGCGCCGACGGTTTCAGAAGTATTATAGAAATCGATATCGATACGATCAAATACTTGCTGAGCATCCTCTTCGCTCTTGGCATCTACCACAATCTTTACAGAAATACGAGCGGCACTTTGATCCCATGTTTTAATGTCGATCTGGCCGTGTCTGTTGGATAGTTCTACCAAACCATCAGCAGGCATATTAAACTGCTTATTGATGGTTTTTGAATACTCGCGGCGTGGCCCATCCTTGGCTGCCGCCTGCCCCACCAGGAGCATTGCAGCGAGCAGCAGGCCGCCCCCCTTGAGTAGTTTAAATACTGGTTTCATTGCTGTTGTTGTCTGGTGTAGTAATATTGTTATTGTTGGCTTCAATCTGTTCTAAAATGCGTTCCAGGATTTCCAGCTTCAATCGATAACTATCGATTAATTGCTGTACAATCAGTTCTTCTGTTCCGGGAGGAGCCTGCTCTAGATCTACCCGCAATTCTTGCATGGCTTGATCTACCTGCGCCAAGTCCGCATCAATTTCCGGATCTTTGGTGTAGGTTGTTAAACGGGCGTAGTTCTCCTGAATGCGTTGATTATAGTAGACCTCCATCTCTCCAAATTCCGGAGCGAATTCTTCGATCAATGCTTGAGCGGTAGGTTCGTTATTTTGCTGTGTTAGATAAGCGCCACCAAAGGCACCTATACTAAGCAAGATGACGACAGATGCGGCAATTTGATACCACGGACGGCGGCTCCGCAAGGGATGTATGTTCGCAGCTGGGGATTGTTCCTCATCTTGGTCGAGTTCCTTCTCAATCTCGGCCCACAGCTTCAGACTTGGGCGCGCGTCGTCAAACGCATCCCGGTTGTCCTGGATGAATTTTTCTAAATCGTTCTTTTGCATTTTTCACTCGCTTTATACTCCCCCACCACACTTGTAGCATGGCAGTAGAGGATACACTTCCAATCGCACTTAACCGAATTGCCTGGCAATTCTAAGCATAGCGCGACTGCAAAATCTCTTTCAATCTTTTGCGGGCCCGGCAATATTGCGACTTGGAAGTCGCCTCACTTACGCCGAGAATACCCGCGATCTCCTGGTGGTCGTAACCTTCCAAGGCGTACAGACTAAATACGGTGCGATAACCATCGGATAATTGGCTCATCGCTTGTTTTATCTGTTTTACTTCTACGCCGCCAGGCATGGGTGGTTCGTTCTCTATTTCAACGGGGTCCAGTTTAGCGTCCCATTCTGAGAGCTGGAGTCGCCGTTTTTTCAGAAAGTTAATACAGTTATTTACGACAATCCGCTTGATCCAGGCGCCGATGGCACTTTCAAAGCGGAAGGAATCAATCTTCCGAAAAACTTGTACAAAGGAAACCTGCAGAACATCTTCCGCATCGTGTTCATTAGAGAGCATTCGCAAGCATACATTGTACATAGCACGGTTGTACTGCTTGTATAGATCGAACTGCGCCTGTCGGTTTCCCTTTTGACACTGTTCGATGATCTCTCGATGCGTATTCACATAGTCCAATGCGGCCCTCTTGCTTTTCATGACCAAATGTTGCCGTAGCTAAGTTAAAAACTACCGGGGAGTCTTATTCCCCCCGGTCTTTCTTAATTCACAGTGGGGTGATTCAGTTAACTTTCATAGTAAAAGACAGGGCCCGGATAGAAGGGTTGCAAGGCACGGAAAAATTATTGTACAGACAGTAGATTTTTTTCCTGGCGAAATGTTATCACCTGCTGCAGAGAAGCATTGCAATACGTCTCTAACGATAATAAAATCAACCCGCTACGCGCAATCCAAGGACAATAGCCAAAAGTCCAAATACCAAACTCAACGTTAAATAAACGAAGGCTGCGGTGTAATCCGTTTGGCGAAGCATTTGAATTAGCTCATTGGAGAAAGTAGAAAAGGTGGAGAAACCGCCACAAAAACCAGTCATGAGTAAAAGTCGAGCTTCCGCGGAAAGGTTTTGCTTGCTGGCCATACCAACCAAAACACCTAAAATGATACACGCCAGACCATTGGCGAGGAGGGTACCCCAGGGATAACCACCACTCCGGTTAAGCCATTGTGCTAAACCAAAGCGGCACAAACTGCCCAGTCCACCACCAACAAATACCCAAACGTAGGTCATACGCTCATCTTTAGATTTTGATACGCTACCGCAATAGCGCCTGCTAAACGGGCATTATTCATCACCAACTCAATATTGGAGACCAAACTCTGGCCTTCCGTCAGGCTTTTGATTTGGGCGAGTAAATAGGGAGTAAGTGCTTTTCCCTTAACGCCTTCTTCTTCCGCTAGCGCAATGGCTCGATCAATGGTCTGTTGCAGATAAATAGGATCCATACTATGGGATTCGGGTACGGGGTTAGCGATAATTGCTCCACCATTCAAACCTAACCGCCACTTCGTGTGCAACATTTCTGCAATGGCTTCGGGGCTATCTATTTTGGCGTCAACTGCTAAACCACTCGTACGGGTATAGAAAGCAGGAAACTCTGCCGTTTGGTAACCAATAACCGGAACACCTTGGGTTTCCAAATACTCTAGTGTCAAGTGAAGGTCCAGAATAGATTTTGCACCAGCGGATATTACCGCTACATTGGTCCGCGCCAACTCTTGTAAGTCGGCAGAAATATCAAAGGTCTTCTCGGCGCCACGGTGTACGCCGCCAATCCCCCCCGTTGCAAAAATGCCGATATTTGCTGCTGCTGCCACAATCATGGTAGCGGCGACGGTGGTTGCCCCCATTTCTTGTTGCTGGATTAACAAAGGAATATCCCGCCGGCTGGCCTTCGTAACGGATAGTCCCGCCTGCCCAATGCGCTCAATTTGTTCTTTGCTCAGACCCGCACACATTTTGCCATCTAGAATGGCGATCGTTGCCGGTACTGCTCCAGCGGCGCGTACGGTTTCTTCCACTTTTAAGGCCGTCTCCACATTTTCGGGATAAGGCATCCCGTGCGAAATTATCGTTGATTCTAAAGCGACGATGGGTTGATCATCTGCTACGGCAGCACCAACTTCTTCACTAAGACTGAGGTACGGATTCATACTAACAAAACTTCCTGATGTGTTCGAGTAGACTAGCTTCCGCTAAATCGGGACTGGTAGCGTGTTCGGAACGTACGGCGATGGTTGAAGCAGCTAAGCCCGCTCGGCAGCAATCTTCCAAAGACCATTTTCTACGGCTTGCCCAGAGGAGACCGGCCTGAAAAGCGTCCCCAGCTCCGGTGGTATTAGCCACCTTTACTTTGGCCGCAGCTAAATGTATTTGCTGTTCTTTATCAGCAGCGAATGCGCCTTGGCTACCCAGAGTGATAAAGACGCGTTCTACCCCCTGGCGGATCAGCTTTTTGGCAGCCTGTTGCATGTCTTCAAAGTTTAGTACCCGTTGTCCGCTGAGAATCTCCGCTTGCCGGCGATTCGCCTTGATGGTATGAAAACGTCCTAGTTGATCCAATACCCGTTTTGCTAGATGACTTGACACCGGATCGAGATACAGTGGGATTTCCCATTCTTGCGCCAGCACCCAATCAATAACCTCTGCTGGTGTATTGGTCTCCAGGCAGAGCGCCTCTGCTTGTTCCATCGCCTCTTTCTGTTCATCGAGATAAGCAGGGGAGAGCACCTCAAGTACAGATAGATCAGCCACACCGGCGAACAGATCTTTTTGCTCATCAAGCACAGCTAAATGTACCGCACCTTTACGCCCTTCAGCTAGGATACTGTGGCGTACCCCAATGTTTAAATCCTGGCAGTTTTGCAATAAAGCTCGCCCGTCTGTATCGTCACCAAAAGCGGTTACCAACTCCACTCTGATACCTAAACGCACCAGATTTTCAGCCAGATTTCGCGCCACCCCTCCCGGAGCTTTTGCCATCAAGCCCGGTACAGAATCAGCTGGCTGAGGTTTTCCAAAAGGAAAACCCATGACATCTGTAATGGCAGCACCAATTACGAAAATTGTTTTACTCATCTTACAGTAGATATTTATAGCACCGGCGCTTGTCCGTTAGTCGGTAGCCGCTTATCAAATGTAATATACAAGCTGTACTTTTAACGTCAGGTTTGTCCAGTAAGAATTTATTTATTTGAGAGCAACTGAAACTTTCCGGAGGAGGATAGAGCAATTTTCCACCCTCTACTCAAAAAGTGGTCCTCATTCCTAATCTTGGCGACTTCCTTCGTAACTCAATTTCACTTTTTCACTTTTACCTTCCAGTCTATATCAATCGAGAATACTATGCCCACTTCCTTTTCCTCCCTCTTTGGTTCGCGGAAGCCTCTTCTGGCTATGATCCACGTACCAGCTTTACCAGGCACCCCCGCCTACGCTGGGAAATGGCAACAGGTACTGCAAAAAGTAATTGCGGAAGCTACCTTGCTTCAAGAAAGTGGTGTAGATGGCCTTTTGCTGGAAAATATGCACGACACCCCCTATCTCAACCGTGAAGTAGGGCCAGAAATTGTGAGTAGTATGACTGCTGCTGCCCTTCGCGTAAAGGAAATAACTCCCGATCTACCTTGTGGTATTCAAATTTTAGCGGGAGCCAATAAAGCGGCCTTGGCGGTCGCCTTAGCGGCAGATTTGCAGTTTATTCGGGCAGAAGGTTTTGTCTTTGGTCACCTCGCTGACGAAGGCTGGATGAATAGCGACGCGGCTGAACTACTCCGCTATCGACGCCTTATTAATGCAGAACATATCCAGGTTTTTACTGACATCAAAAAGAAGCATAGTGCTCATGCTGTTTCAGCAGATGTAAGCCTGGCAGAAACAGCTCAGGCAGCACACTTTTTTCGGTCAGACGGATTGATCATTACAGGAAATGCCACTGGTACACAAGCAGACGCACAAGATGTAAAGGCGGTGCGGGCTGCTTGCCCGAAGTTGCCAGTTTTAGTAGGTAGTGGAATTACAGCGGATAATGCTGCCACCTACAAGCCGCTAGTAGACGGAGTTATTGTGGGTTCCTACCTTAAGGAAGCAGGACATTGGGCGAATGATCTCTCCAGTGAAAGGATTGAAAAGCTAGTTGCAGCTTGGAATAATAGTTAGAGTGAAAATGATCTTCGTAGGCTGTTCATTTTTAGACCAAATTCACTCAGATATTAAGCTCAAAACCTATGAAGACACGTATCTACCTTGTTTTATTTGTCTTATTCCCACTTCTACTAATTGCTCAGCCAGAGACTTATAACTGGTACTTCGGAAACCAGTTTGGGCTCAACTTCAGTACAGGAACACCCGAAGAAATAACCGACAGCGCCATGCGCACCTTCGAAGGCTGTGCTGCTGTAAGTGACGCCGAAGGTAATATCCTTTTTTATACGAATGGTGGCGGTCGTGACCCAGCATCTGGCCAACCAGCCGGAAGCATTTGGAACCGCAACAATGAAGTCATGTACGACATGAGCTTCACCGAGGGTGGAGGCTGGAGTTCTTCCCAATCGTCTCTCATCATTCCAAAGCCGGCGCAGGATTCCGTCTACTATCTCTTTACTATGGAAGAGATCGAATTCGACCTAGGTGGCAATCCACCGGATCAACCACAGGGAAGAGGCCTTTCTTATTTTGAGGTCGATATGCGCTTAAATGATGGCCTTGGAGATGTAACCTTAGCTGATCAACGGCTTTATGTACCTTCCTACGAAGGCCTGGCCGGTACGATTCACGCCGATGGAGAACGCTACTGGATTCTTATTACGGATGGTGGTCCAGAAGAAAATGACATCTTTCTCCGTTTGCTGGTCGATGATACTCCAATTGAGGCGTCGGAAATTGACTCTGTTGTTGTAGAAGACAATGCCTTCTTCGGCGGCCCCATCAAGATTTCTCCGGACGGAAGATGGATTGGTTGTGCGGGGCACGTCTTTTCTTTTGATAATGAGACGGGGGAAATTGGTTTCTCACCCACCTACACCCAACCTGCTTCGGGCATTGGTGCTTTTAGCGCTGATAGTAGATATTACTATTTCTGGCAAACCAGTGCGGAATTAGCTCGCGTGGACTTACTGGCCGCAGACATTGAGGCATCTTTTGAATTACTTCCTACCGGAACGTCTAGCCGTATTCCGGGGCAAATGCAATTGGCTTCGAACGGTAATATCTATTTCATCACTGTGGACTTTTCGGATATGACTACCAGTGTCGGCGAGATCAGCTGTCCCAGCAGTACAGACCCATTTATCACTGCCGACCTATTCGAGTACATGGGTACCAATGACGAACCGTTCTTTTTTAGCTTGCCCAACTTTACTGATCACCTGTTTAGAGCCCCCCTGGCAGACGAGGTCTTAGCGATAGAAGAATTGGTGCTTTGCCCTGGAGAAATCTTAACGCTAGATGCTCGACGGAATGGCCAAACTTACCTTTGGGATACTGGTGAAACCGAGGCTAACATTGAGATCAGCGCCCCTGGTACTTACACCGTAACAATTACCGATGCCTGTGGAGGAAT
>JBCBWU010000072.1:0-30905 GCA_039816955.1 Bacteroidota bacterium | reverse complement strand
GAGGCCGTCATTGAAGGCCAGAAGCAAACTCCCAAAAACAAAGAGTAATGAAACACCTTAGCTTTCTTTTAGGCTTAGTCCTTTGTCTGGCTGCTTGTAAAGATGATGATACAGTTGAGCCCGGAACCACCGAATTATCGCTAGACATCGTCACAGGCCTGCAGGCCAGAGATATCAATGGCGCGCCAATTGGCCAGCTGGGTAACCCCAATACTCTAGCTGGGGAAGTAGATATTTTCCCTAATCCGGCACTTGGGTCTGCTAATATTCAATACTTCGGTGGCGCTAGCCTGCAAGTAGTACAGTATTGGATATTCCCAGCGGATCAGAATACCGACTTTGCCAGTGTCAATTTCAGTACTCTACTCAATAATGATACTTATTCCGCCGATGAGATCAGTGATCTGAACGTAACACAGACCAACCTGGTCAACCTCTCCGCTTTTGCCATCACACTAGATGATTTCTCAGCGGGCTATTACCGCATCTTTTACCTTATGAGCGACGAGACCTTGCTCTGGGACAACATCTATGTCGACCCTTCTGCAAGCTCACCAAGTGACTTGCTCAATCAAGTGACTGAGGATTGGTAGTAACAACTACAGCAGTAGCCCAGTTGTAGCTTGAGATAGGACAGATTATATAATCAAAACCGTAGCAGGAATACTACCGTAATGATCCATGACGGGGAAAGCGTAAAGCTGGTATTTATCTAATTTCTCCGCGGCATGCAGTAAACTTTCTTCGGGGTGCAAGGCCTCCCAAGCGGCTCGACCCACTACGGCGGTGATTGGATCTTCGGCAAAGGTATCCAGCTCTTTACTGAGTAGAGCGGCTTTATCCGTAACGCCGTGGGGCTGTTGCCAACCGTCTAGTAGTAGGATCGGCTGGTCTGGCCAGTTCGCAATTTGCTGACGAATGACTTGCAAAGAACAGTAAGGCGAGAGGTATAAACGCCTAAAGCTTTCCGTTAGGTAATCTTTTACGAGTGCATTGGACAAGCGTTCGCGACGGCGTTGTACCTGTATTTCAATCCAAGCCAAGGCAAAGACAAATATGGCACCCACCGCAAAGACAATATCGCTCAGGAGGAGGGCAGCAATCAGCAAGATCAAGGCACCAATCATGCCTACTCGACCAGCAATAATTGTAGCGCGTGTTCGCGAAAAGTATTTACTCAGTACCGCCCGTAAAACCCGCCCACCATCGAGCGGAAAAGCAGGGATAAGGTTGAATGCACCTAAGAGCAGATTGAGTAGAAAGAAAACGACAATCAGATATTCCCAGGTAGCGGCGTCAAAAACGACGATGTTACCTTGCGGATTCAAGAACAACTGAAGGAGTAAAGACAGATTCTCGTTACCACTCCACCAGATGAAGGGTACTAGAACAGCTGCCAGGATAAAATTGACGGCGGGCCCGGCTAGCGCAATGGTGATTTCTTGCCAAGGTTCTTCGGGCATACGCTCGAGGAAAGCACCACCACCAATGGGGTAGAGCACAATCTTCTGCGTTTTGATCTTCCAGCGGCGCGCGGCCAGTGCGTGTCCTAGCTCGTGCAGAAGTACCGCTAGAAAAACGGTGCCTACCCATATAAGTAACCATTGGAAATTATCCCAATGGATGCCGCTACCCGGTTGCCAGCTATCGTATAATAGCCATATGCCTACCAGTAGAAAGCTCCAGTGGAACTGAAGCGGGATACCAGCGATACGACCAATTTGCCAACTGCTTTTCATGTTGAGTAGATGCGAGTTAATAGTACTTTGGTGGGCTAAGTTAGGAACGCAAGGTCCCAACGCAAAGTTGTTTCTTGGGAAACAAAAAGGGACGCGGATTAGCGTGGAACAGAGTGGAAGTTTAGCCCAACCTATTCTGCGGAAATCCGTGCCCCTTGGTACTCTTTATACTTTAGGCTAGTGTACTTCTGCTAAAGGTTCAGCCATGGGAATATAGGGTTGCCCAGATAACACACCACGGCTAATTACAATTTGCTGTACCTCAGAAGTGCCCTCGTAGATCTGCGTAATCTTAGCATCACGCATTAGGCGTTCTACGTGGTATTCTTTCACAAAGCCGTAGCCACCGTGAATTTGTACGGCTTCTACCGTGTGCTTCATCGCTACCTCAGAAGCATAAAGCTTAGCCATAGCACTAGCTTGATTATAGTCAAGGCCATTGTCCTTAAGCCAAGCGGCGCGGTAGACCATCATTTTTGCGGCTTCAATATCAGTAGCCATTTGCGCCAGCTTGAAGGCAATCGCCTGGTGCTTGGCAATAGGTTTACCGAAAGCTTCGCGCTCCTGAGCGTAGGCTAAAGCCAACTCGTAGGCACCACCTGCAATGCCCAGGGCTTGGGCTGCAATGCCAATACGGCCGCCGGAGAGGGTCTTCATAGCAAACTTAAAGCCAAAGCCATCCTCACCAATGCGGTTCTCTTTAGGAACCTTTACGTCGGTGTACAAAATGGTGTGCGTGTCTGAAGAGCGAATGCCAAGCTTGTCTTCTTTTGCGCCAACGGTTACACCATCCCAGCTGGATTCAACAATGAAGACATTAATGCCACGGTGCTTGAGCTCAGGATTAGTCTGCGCAATTACGAGATGCAAACTGGAAGAGCCGCCGTTGGTAATCCAGTTCTTGGTACCGTTTAATAGGTAATGGTCTCCCATATCCACTGCTGTGGTGCGTTGCATGGTAGCATCACTACCGGCTTCTGGCTCACTAAGACAGAATGAGCCTATCCATTCACCAGTAGCTAGTTTAGGAAGGTACTTACGCTTTTGTTCTTCTGTTCCGTAAGTCTCCAATCCCCAGCAGACTAATGAATTGTTGACGGACATCAAGACCGAACAGGAGTTGTCTATTTTCGACATTTCCTCCATCGCCAGTACGTAGCTAAGCGTATCCATTCCACCACCATCGTACTCAGGGTCAACCATCATTCCCAGGAA
This sequence comes from Bacteroidota bacterium, assembly GCA_039816955.1. Lineage (GTDB taxonomy): Bacteria > Bacteroidota > Bacteroidia > Chitinophagales > Saprospiraceae > Lewinella. The sequence goes on along the minus strand of JBCBWU010000072.1, from coordinate 27,951 downwards.
ACCGAGTTCACCCATTTGGCGAACTTGTTCAGTGGGGAATTCCATCTTGGAATCACGCTCGATTACGCCAGGCTTAAGCTCCTTCTGGGCAAACTCTCGGGCTGCTTCCCGTACCGCTAAGTGTTCTTCCGTTAATGAGAAATCCATAATTGTAGATAATTTATTCTTGGTTTAATTTGGTTAATCTGTTTTCGATTGCGCGTAGGCGCTCCCGCTTTTGTACAATGACAGGAGGCACTGCACGTTCAGTACAATCGGTCAGGGCACATCGTTCACACGTTCGGTTTACATCACGGGCCTGAATGGCTGGATCTTCGAGCCAGGCAATCTGGCGTTTAACATCCTCATTGATCAATAAACCTAAGGTGACGCTAATATTTCTGCTTTGTGCATATTGACCTCCCAGGCGACTGCTGTTTTCGCTTTGTCCAGGGCGGGCCAACGTAATGCATAAGTATTCATCTTCTGTCCCCAGAAATCGGGACCGTTGTGCGCGCACAATCGTGCTCACATATTTCCCGTCTTGTTGCATCTCCGCTAGGTCCTGCAAAAGCGACAAGCTCACCCAACGGCGGCAATAATGCTCTAAAATAGCGTTGCCGTGGGGGTGGTGACGCTTGCTGAGGTGTAGCTCGCGATCGATCTCAAATTGATCCGATTCCGGTTTGTGCAAAAAGCGGAGGAAGAACAACTTGGGCATATTAAAGAAACGCGGAATAATGTTTGTCAGCCGGTGGTAAAACATCTCCGGGCTGGCATCATAGGCCTCCATGATGCCCAAAAAGGCCTTAGCATCCCATTTCGGAGCGGCGAAGAAACGCTCTAGCTTGGAAATAAAGGTGTCTTTGGGTAAGTGCAATGCTACCGAGAAATAGGTGGCGTAAGCATGATTAAGCACCTCCTCAAATATTTGCGGGCGTAAGATGCTAGAGGTATATGATCGCTCTTTTAGTTTTAGTACATGAAAGCCAATTTCCTTGCCAAACTGAAACGACTGCTGCACAGAAGACAGCTTACTGGTGAGCAAGAGCTGGCGTTCGCTCGGTAAATAAACGGAACGCAAACCATCCATTTCCGGATAAGCATCTAGCCCACCATTCACAACCTCGTAATCGTACTTATCTTCCAGAATATTAGCTAATACCTGTGGTGAGAAGGGACGCCTTTGAGGTAGTTTGTGATCCTCTGCAAAGGCCTTAACCGCCTTCTCAATATCTTCAAAGTAGTTGTTGTTTAGTTCCAGAAAAGCACGTAGTGCCGCAAAGAAGAAGTTTTCTTCGCGTAAGGCGTAAGAACGAGATAATTCGAGCAAAGTGGAGATAAAAGCTCCAACCCTTAAAGGAGCACTGGCAATGAGTTCGGCTACCTTACCTAATTCAATGCCAAAAAGGTCAAGCGGTAATTCGTTGAGGAAGTTAGATTGGAGTAGCTCTTTGACCGGCGCCAGCCGAGGTCCCATCTCGGTGCTCAACAGCTTTTCCTCTTCAATATTTAAGGTAGTGGCCAGGACAGAGATCTTGTCGCCTTTGGGGAATTTCTTTCCTTTCTCAATTTCGTTGAGATAAGAAACCGACATGCCCGTCGCTTTGGCCAGTTCGGCAAAACTCAGACCCTTTTCCTGTCGAAGTTGTTTAATCTTGAGCCCAAAAATTATTCGCTGGTAAGGTACTTTGCCGTTCATACACTGCAAAAATACGGGCTTTTTAGCGAATATTCGCTGTGTATCAAGGGTTTAATTATTTCTAATGATCAAATACAAACGAAATCTGCTTTCTTTGCTATGAAATCATCCGGGGCAGCGTCCCAGCGCTAAAAAATATTCATGCCGACTAATTACGAACAAAGAGCAAACGACTTTTTACAACGCGCCAACGAGCTTACCAGTCGCTATGAACGCCTGGGCTGGGTGCGTTTGCTGGCTTTCCTAGCTTTATTGGCCCTCATTATTGTTGCCTGGCGCGAGACTCCCTGGTGGTCAGGAGCGCTAGCTACTGGTTTGGGGATCTTTGCCTTCGCACAACTGATACGATGGCACGGCAGGATTCAACTGCTTGCTCAGCACAACAGGCATCTAGCGGAGGTAAACGAGGCAGAAAGAAAAGGTAAGGCCAATGATTTTAGTGTCTTCCCAGATGGTGAAGCTTACGTCAATGCGCAGCATCCATATAGCTACGACCTGGATATCTTCGGCCCTTTTTCGCTTTTCCAAATGATTAATCGGGCCAGTACGCTGATTGGGCAATCTCGCCTAGCTAGCTGGCTGCAGGAGGTGGCTGAGCCTGGTGTCATAAAAAGTCGCCAAGTAGCGGTGGAAGACTTAGCTCAACAAACGGATTGGCAACACGAATTACGTGCTTATGGCGCGGCTTTGAAAGAGGAGCCGGGGCAGGTAGAACGAATTTATCGTTGGTTAGAGGAGCCCTACATTGTACTGGATCGACCCAGTAGAAAATTAGCACTTTGGGTAGCGCCTATTCTTTTCGTGATAGCGATGGTACTTTGGATCAAGGTCCTTCCCTGGTTTTTGGCCTTGCTTTTGTTGATTCCTGCGGGCCTGTGGTTGCGTAATAGTCTGGACGAAGTACAGCACCTGCATCAGCAAACGGGCCGGGCCGCGGATACCCTCCGAAACTATGCCCAACTTATACGGCATATAGAAGCGGCTACCTTTACAGCACCTTATCTGCAACAGTTACAGCAGGCGTTTATCTCCGGAGATGATCAGGCTTCGAAGGCTATTGATAAGCTGGCCTACCGCGTGAGCCAGTTGGATGTAAGATATAATGCCTTCGTTTTTCTACTGGAATTTTCGATCGTATGGGATTTGCAGCAGGCCTACCGTATGGATAAGTGGAAAGAGCGCTACAAGGATCAGCTACCGCAATGGTTTGAGGCGCTGGCGGAGCTAGAGGCTTTGGTGAGCCTTGGAAACCTACGGCACAATAATCCCGAGTGGACCTTCCCCAATATTCACGAGGATCGTCAATTTGCCGCTAGCGAATTAGGGCATCCGCTTATTGCTGCGGATAAACGCGTATGCAATGATCTGAGCATGCCAACTCAAGGACACATGCACTTGCTGACGGGTTCCAACATGGCAGGTAAAAGCACTTGGCTGCGGACGGTAGGTTTGAATATTGTTATGGCTTTGGCCGGGGCACCTGTTTGTGCGAAAGAAATGCAATTGCCCCCCCTGCAAGTATACACCAGTATGCGCACCCAGGATGCGCTGCACGAAAGTACCTCCAGCTTCTACGCCGAACTCAAGCGTTTGAAGTTCATTATTGAGGCAGTGGAAGATCCAAGTAAGACAAACAACGTCCCTGTCTTCTTCCTTCTGGATGAAATCTTAAAAGGCACCAACTCACGTGACCGCCATACCGGAGCGAAAGCTTTAATTCGCCAACTCATTGCCAGTCGTGGAGCAGGCTTGATTGCTACGCACGATTTGGAACTCGGTGCGCTAGAAGCGGAAGCAGAAGGCCGCATCGAAAACTGGGCCATTGAAGTGGATATTAAGAACGGGCAGCTCTTCTTTGATTATAAACTGAAGCGGGGTGTGAGCCAAAGTTTCAACGCCACCTTACTGATGCAACAAATGGGGATTAAGATTTCGTAGACATTCGAATTGCTTTCATCGAAAACCTGGACCTAGATAGTGTATGCAGGCTTAAGCTAGTAACAACCTAAGCCTTACCTATACTATGATAGAACCAGTGCTTCGTATTGAAGACGTTCTGGAAACTTCCATAAAAAAGAAAACCGAGAAGTCTTTATACTTAATGATGAAGTCTTCCCGGTTGATGGTTCTTATTTATACGATTGGCGGAGTATCATTTACCTGCTCATAGGTTTTGTAGCCTTAGCAGGAATGATCTATCTGCTCTTTACGCTCTACAATAGTTAGGGGGCAAGGGAAAGCCTGAGCGACTGACTACGCCCTCCTTGCTGCAACTGTACCAGGTATACACCTGATGGCAGCTCTCTTTGTAGATCAATCTGCACTTGTCCCTGATCGCCTTGCGGCGTGAATTGGGTACGCCAAATCTCCTGTCCATCAAGCGTTAGTACTCGCATTTGAGTGGGTTGATTTTCTAGGCCTTGCCATTGCAGCTGCACTGGACCGGAAGCAGGGTTAGGACTGAGCTTCAAATCAGCTGCTAGAAACTGCTCATCACGCGTATTGACAGCTTGGCCATTCACCAAAGAATCTAATGAATAAGTCATGATAGAACGGGCAAAACTAGCTGCCACCAATTCGTTGGTCGTGAAATCGATTTCCAAATCACGCACCTGCACAAAAGGCATGTTCTCTCCAAGTCGTTGCCAGCTATCACCAGCGGTTTCGGTGCCATAAACGCCACCGTCTGTTGCCACAAAAATCAAACTATCGCCACTGTCTGGATAGATGTACACATCATTGATAGCCAAGTCAGGCAAATCACCGGCAATGGAAGTCCAGGTACCGCCTTGATCATCCGATCGGAAAATCAACGGACTGAAATCGTAATCCTTATAGGCCGACATAGTGACGTAGACTTTACTGGCATCGCTAGGCGAAGCCTTCACGGAAGAAATATAGCGGTCGGGTAAACCATCATTGATTGGCGTCCACGCGAATTCTTCACCTATCCAGACATTGCCATCCGTAGTACCAACGTAGAGCAGTCCAGGTGCCAAAATCGATTCATCAATTGTAGTAATGGAGTGGTAACGAGGATGTAAGATGAGTCCATCCGTCAGATCTTCACTGATGGGATCCCAAAGCGGGAATTCGCTATCAAATCCCTGGTATACTCGGTAGGTGCCAGTGTACAGTACATCCGGATCGTGTGGGCTCAGCATATACTGCATATCCCAGTTGCGGCGATCATCGCTTTCTATGCCTTCTCTTGCGGTGTTCCAGCTTTCGCCACCATCAAGCGTGACCACAATGCCACCGTTTTGCGTTTCCGCAAAAAAGTGCCCTTCATTGAAGGGGTGAAAGGCCATCTGAAATCCGTCACCCCCGTAGATGCGCGGCCACTCCTCAAACAAGGCGGAACCACCCGTACTTCCGTTATCCTGTGCACCACCGTATACGACGCCCGGTTGCTGTGGGTTGACTGCCACTCGATAGAATTGTGTACAGGGAATGTTTTCCAAATCGGACCAGAGGGTCATATCTTCTTCTCCCATGTAGAGGCCTCCATCGGTAGCCAGAATAGCCTGGCCAGCGGCATTCCACTGTAGGTCGTGTTTGTCAGCGTGTACTTCGTAGGTCCACCAAGGGGGAGAGGCTTGCTCCCAGTTTTGACCACCATCACGGCTGCGCCAAAGGTCTACGCCCAGAATATAAATATCATCGGGGTTATCCGGATGAACCCGAATTTTACCAAAGTACCAACCGAAACCGCCCTGGGCGTTAGAAGAGATAGGATTCACGCTAGCGGTATCCAAAACACCTTGCCAAGTGGCTCCACCATCGAGGGTTTCAAAGATGTCGAACAGCTGGTTGTTCGTTCCAGTATAGGCAGCGTATAGGTGTTGTGGATCCTGTTGGGTCATGGTAAGACCAATACGGCCTTGTTCATCCGTAGGTAAGCCGCCACCAAGTTCGGTCCAGGTATCGCCACCATCAATGGATTTGAAGATTTTTGCGTTGGGGCCATTTACGGTAGACTCCTGATTATTACGAATACGATCCCATGAGGAGGCGTAAAGAATGTCCGGATTTTGGTGATCTATGACTAAATCTATAATTCCAGCTTGATCAGCAACGTAGAGTATTTGCTCCCACGTTTCGCCACGGTCTAAGCTGCGGTATAAGCCGCGAACATTATCGCGCTCAAAGGGGGCGCCCATCGCTCCAGCGTAGATGATATTATTATCGGTAGGGTGAATACGAATCTGTGAAATGATGTTAAGACCACCCCAGCCGATATTTTCCCAGGTGTCACCACCATCGGTAGAGCGATAAATGCCATCCCCTACGATGAAGTTGCCACTGATGTTGACATCGCCAGTGCCCACGTATATAGTGTTGGGATCAACGGGGTCAAAGACGATATCCCCTACACAGAGGAAGGCTTGATCATCAAAAATGGATTCCCAATCTGTACCGCCATTGGTAGTACGCCAAACGCCACCGCGGGAAAAGCCAACTAGCATGACGTCGTCATTTTGCGGGTGTATGGCCACGGTATTGATCCGGGCGCCAATGTTGGCTGGGCCGCGCGTTTCCCAATCAAGGTCAAAGCCAGGCCAGTCACCCCGTTGCAGATCTGCCGTGCGGGCTTGTTGAATGCCCAGGGCATGTTTCTTATAACTGATCCGGCCGTCGGGCCAGCCTTTGGCTAGAAAGGCTTCATCCGCTGGTTTGATGTTTTCCAGTAGCGGTCCGTCAGTTGTTGAGGAGGATTGTTCTTGCTGACAACCATAGAGTGCCAGGCACAGTAAGAGCAGTGGAAAGTAGTAGCGCTTCATCATTACTAGACTGATATTAATGTAGTTGGATGTTGTAACAATCTTAAGGAATAAAGTTCTTCTTTTTTTCGCGAATGTTTTGTTAGCCAGCTGGCAAAACGGAGAGCCAGATTTTAAAGAAAAATCCCAGGAAGAGCATTGCTTCTTATGTAGAGATTACTTACCTTTGCGGTCGCTTAAAGCCAAGGAGGCAATTCTTTGGTGGGAGCGTCAACATATATAGTCGCCTACGCTACGGCTTTGGCGACGAAACGGCGTGGTAGCTCAGCTGGTTAGAGCGCGTGATTCATAATCCCGAGGTCGGGAGTTCAAGTCTCCCCCACGCTACAATAATGAAAGCCTGGAGTCGTAAGATTTCAGGTTTTTTTTGTACCCGCTCAGCTGGCCCCGTATTTTACCAAATCTGTGATTTGGGCTAAAACACGAGGGTCCTCGAAAGGAAGCGGAATTGCAAATTCCGACCCTTTCGGGATTAGAGCGCGTGATTCATAATCCCGAGGTCGGGAGTTCAAGTCTCCCCCACGCTACAAGAAAAGAGCCTAGAGTCAATTGATTCTGGGCTCTTTTATTTTAAAAAGAAAATGAGCGGAGTCCTGACTGAGGTACGAACGTCAGCGCCCCGCCCCGCGCTACGGGCATAAAGCCTGGAATCGTTACGGTTCCGGGCTTTCTTATCTAAGGTTGTTTTGTCCCGAATGGAATCGGAATTACTAGTTCTGGCTCCGCTGTGATTTTCAGCAGATTGCTAGCCCGATCCAGCAAAGTCGATGTAATCAAGTTTTCCATCTTCTTGGGAGAAAATAACCCTGAACATTGCACAATACTGAAAATGTAAGGCGTAACAGGTGAAATTTGGAGCGTATTCAACTCCCTTAACTCTTGTGTAGGGACAAGGGCCATGTCTATACCTTAGCTTGAGGTTGTAGAAATAAGTAACTTGATTATCTCTCTTGTTAAGCACTTTACAGGTTGGTTCACCTATAGCTTGTTGAAAAAAGGTCGTATCAAAGTTCTCTCTGCAAGAACGGGTTTTACTAAGAAGATACTGTTGCCAGAATGTTCGCGTAAAAAATCGAATATAGTCCGATATAAACTGTCTATTACCAAATTCGTCTGCGGGTTCCCCCTTGAGACCGTACATCTGGTAGCCATTATCGTACTCTTCGTCGATAGGATATATATTTCCGATGTACCACCACAGTTCTCGTTCGCAAAAATTAAGTTTAGTTGTATCTAATGTAGACCAAGGGGTTAAAGGTGGTGGTGGAACATCATTTCTATCCGTGTTGTGGTGACTGATTGTGTCGCGATTAGAAATAAGGAGATTTTCATCCGCCGTAAGCAAGACAGCATTACTTCTTTAACAATTAATCAAAAGTAGCAACATAGCAAAACTGTACGCTAAAAGTCGGCAGTAGATCATGACTTTATATCACTTAAGTAGTAATTGCTGAGTACCGCTGTTTGTGGGTTTCTAGCTATATAATGTATTTTCATGAAAGTATCTTCAATACTAGTTCTAATTGAGTTAGTAATCTCACCCGTAACCCCCATTCAGAAACCTGATCTTACCAAAAATGTAACCGTTACACCGCTTTGACATGATCTACTTTTAAGTCGTAGTGATGCTCTTGGGCACGCTACGCCAGCAAAAAATAGATCAGATGAAACGTTCTCTACTGTTATTTACACTTCTTTTGAGTGTAGCTTTTCTTAGCGCCCAATCGGCTTCTCTTTCGGGTAAGGTGATCGAAGACGATAGCAAAAGTCCTGTGGTCTCGGGGACTGTAACTTTGTACCAGAATGGTGAATTGGAGGCGATGGAACTCACCACTTTCGATGGCGATTACCGTTTTGCCAACCTGGACCCGGGTACGTATGACGTGGAATTCAGTTATCTAGGGTATGAAAATGTACGCTTTAATGGTGTACAGATATTCGCTGGAAAAGCAGCAAAGTTAGATGCGGAACTCCCTCAAAAGAGTTTTACCATCGGAGGAGTCGTGGTAAAGGAGTATCGAAATCCGCTAGTTAATCCGGATAATACTTCAACTGGGGGGGTATTAACGGCTAAAGAAATCCGCAATCTACCAACGCGTAATATCCAGGCACTAGCGGCAACCACGGCCGGTCTGTCTACGGCCGATGAAGGAGACGATGTAAACGTACGTGGCGCACGCCCCGACGGTACCAATTTCTATATCGATGGTTTTCGGGTGCAGGGTAATCTAATTCCAGAATCGGAAATTGATCAGTTGCAGATCATTACCGGAGGTGTGGAGGCACGCTATGGTGATGTAACTGGAGGCATTATCTCCATAACAACTAAGGGGCCTTCAAGTACTTTTTCTGGTGGTGTTGAGATGGAAACCTCGCAATATCTTGATCCTTACAATAATAGCTTGGTAGGCGTAAATCTTTCGGGGCCGATCCTTAAGAACAAAGAGGACGAATCTACTATTCTTGGCTTCCGCCTAGCAGGAAGGTACACCTATCGCCTGGACGATGATCCATCAGCGGTACCCGTTTACCGAGTAAAAGATGATGTGCTGGCGGAATTGGAAGCCAATCCAGTAATCACCAGAGCTGGAGCGCCTTTTGTAGCGGCTGACTTTCTGACTAATGATGATGTTGATGCACTGCGAGTCCGTCCGTTTGAAGAGCTTAGCCTGGCGAACTTCAATGCCAAACTTGATGCTCGACTAAGCGATGCTATTGACGTTTCCCTTAGTGGTAGTTATTTCAATAGTCAAGACCAGCAAACACCCAATGAAAATAGCTCAAGTCTGGCCAGTTGGCGAACGCTAAACGCGCATAACAACCCTACCCGTGTCGATGAAGATACACGGATCAACTTTCGTTTTCGCCATCGCTTAGGTGGTACGAATAACATTGTTGATAGCCTCAATTTCTCCACGGTGCAGAATGTCATGTACACCCTGCAAGCTAGTTATGAGAATGAAACCTTTGACTTAGCGGACCCTCGCCACGGTCGTAACTATTTTGACTACGGCTACATTGGCAACTTTGGCATTGACTTCATTCCTACTTTTGATCAGGATACTGACGATGAAGGCAATCCGATCTTTACGCATTCCGATTATCGTGAGGTGCTAAGAGGCTATGACTTTAGTAATGGCGCAAACCCTGTTTTGGCCAATTATAATAACCCATTTGGTAGTGGTGCCGATGGCGACCTGAGTGTCTCAAGCATCGATGAACTATTTGCTATTAACGGTCGAACCAATACGATTTTTACAGAATCTTGGAACTTCCATCAGAATGTAGGCACCGTTTTTAATCGTGCCATCAATCAGGATAATGATATCTTTATTTTTAACGCGAATGCCTCATTCGATCTGGTTTCTCGTGATGAGGATAAGGGGCGCCACAGTATTCGGATCGGAGTTGCCTACGAGGGCCGTACCAATCGAGAATATGATGTTCGTGATCCCCGTCGCCTTTGGATTGCGGCTCGCCAGAATGTGAATGCGCATATTCAAGGAGTAGACCCTGAGAACAACGCCATCCTAGGTACATTTGGTGAACTGTATCCGGAAGAGGTTAGTTCGGATGATCCATTATTTGACGCGCCAGTTTATGATGTGACGCTGAGTAATCCCCAAGATGCTCGTTTCTACCGTAGCATACGTGAGTCGTTGGGCGTAGGCCTAAATGAGTACGTAAATATTGATGGTTTAACTCCTGATCAGTTGAGCCTGGATATGTTTTCCGCCAAGGAATTGAATGACCAGTTCATTATCGACTACTACGGCTATGATTATTTGGGGAATGAATTCGATGGAACATTTGAAGACTTCTTTACCACACGAGATGCTGATGGTGTCCGTACCTTTCCCGTAGCGGCTGCTCGCCCGCTGTACACTGCAGCTTATATTCAAGATAAATTCTCTTTTCACGATGTTATTTTCCGCTTGGGTGTTCGCCTAGATCGTTATGATGCGAATACGCAGGTTTTGCAGGATCCTTACTCGCTCTACGCTATTCAAGGCGCGTCTGACTTTCATAATCAGTTTGGTGGAGAAGCCCCTGGCAATATCGGCGATGATTTTCGGGTTTACACCGAAACGGGCAATGGGGAAAATGTACGCGCATACCGTGATGGCGATAACTGGTTCCAGGCGGACGGAACACCAGTAAATGGCCCGCAAGAAATTGAAGGTATTCGTACCGGTTTAGTATTCCCGAAATACCAAGACCCCAATGCCCACGAAGCCAACTACATTAAGAGTGAGAACTTCAATCCGGAATCTTCATTCCAAGATTACGAGGTACAATTCAATATAATGCCGCGTTTGGCTTTCTCTTTTCCTATTTCGGATAAAGCCAGCTTTTTTGCCCATTATGATGTGCTCGTTCAGCGACCAAATAGCAATACCATCGCTACCGCTTTGGATTACTTCTACTTTGTAGAACGTACGGGCTCGCAAACCTTCAGCAATGCCAGCTTACGCCCAGAACGGACAATAGACTATCAGGTGGGTTTTGAGCAAGCGCTGACGCAGACTTCGGCAATAAAGATCTCTGCCTATTACCGGGAGATGCGCGACATGATTCAGTTGCGGACTTTCTTCCCAGTCCCAATCGTAGGGCAGTATACCACCTTTGATAACCAGGACTTTGGTACTGTAAAAGGCTTTTCCTTTGGCTATGATTTGCGGCGTACCCGCAACTTGCGTTTACTGGCCAATTATACCCTCCAGTTTGCAGATGGTACGGGCTCAGATACGGAATCGCAGCGGGGACTAACCAGTCGTGGAAATCTACGGACCTTGTTCCCACTGAATTTCGACGAGCGCCACCGCGTCAATCTTATTGCGGACTATCGCTTTTCAAAAGAGAGCGGCCCGCGAATAGGTGGAGCGTATATTCTGGCTAACGCCGGTGTAAACCTTCAGGCGGTTGCCGTTTCAGGTCGTCCTTATACAGCTAAAGAGGTGGCACAAGAATTAGATGGAGTGGGCACAGTTGGTGCCATCAATGGTGCACGCAAGCCGTGGAATACCACGCTGAATCTACGTATTGATAAGAACTTCAATATCGGTAAAAACCTGGGCTTGAACGTTTACTTGCGTATTTCAAACCTCCTAGACACTCGCAACATCATCAACGTTTACGAAGTAACCGGTGATCCGGAAGGCGACGGTTTCTTGCGTTCGGCATTTGGCCAGAACCAAATTGAAACGGTTAACAATTCTACTCGCCAGTTGGATTCCTATTTGGCTTCTTATCAATGGCGCATATTGAACTCAGACTTCTACAGCCTTCCGCGCCGCTTATTTATGGGTGCAATTATGGATTTTTAGAGCGTGTTGGGGGATTTTGTGAACTGGTTATCAACGATTTATAGGTTCTGGGTAAGGAATCAAAATTGAGTTTCACTGCGTGGCTGCTTCGCGGTAGCGGGCTAAATGAAATTTCCCAACACGCTCCTAATCCTCATGCCCGCTAAAGAATTAATCCTGTTTTGGCCCCGATAGCGATCGGGAACAAGTCGAGCGCAGCGATATCCTGCACATCCGCAGGACCGTCAGGGCTCGACTAATATTGCCTAAGAAGGTCTAGACTTGTGCTAGGCCTTCTTATTTTTATCCTTTCTTAGTAACGCTGTTTTTCTACCATACGTCTTCTCGCTCGATTCCTTGCGTTCCAAGAAGAATGTTCCTACCTTCCAAACGAACACTATGCCGCCTGCGGATGAACTGCCATTCTTGGTATTTATACTTTATATCTCTTCTTTGTATCAGTATCAATGATTGCCTTGCCCAAGGTATTCAACCCTATTTTCATCAATACACTACGGAAGAGGGTTTGCCGAGTTCAGAAACCTATTACCTCCTTCAAGATAGGACCGGTTATATCTGGATCGCTACTGATAACGGTATTGCCCGCTTTGATGGCTACACTTTCGAAGTATTGGGCCGAGAGCAAGGCCTGGAAGATGAGGTCGTATTTTCCATTCAAGAAGACAGGGAAGGCAAGATCTGGGTATCTACCTACAGCGGGGCAGTTTTCTATTATCAGAACGAGCGATTTCACCCCTTTGAGCATAATGAGCTCCTGCGCTCCATGAAGCAGCAGTTGCATCTGATCACTTTGCAGGATGTCAGCTTCCCCAAAGGAATGCTCTTTAGTGTACGGGAAAAGGGCTTGTTCTACCTTACCTCTGCCGGTGCCGTACAGTGGTTGACCGAGCAGTTTTCGAATGGGGTTTATATCTATCACCATACCGAGAGCGATAAGGTGTTAGTACATGATAATAGAATAAGCAAGCATTCGGATGGTGTCATAGTAGCGTTTGATTCCCAGCAAGAAAAATGGGATAGTATTGGCGTCGTGAATGCAGAAGTGGGTAGAATAGTACAAGCATTAAAAGGCCATGAATCTGGGGCGGAACAACTACTACTTGTGGGAACTAGTAGGATATTAGTGTTAGAAAATAGCGTTCTAAAAAACGAGGTTGACACTAGCTTAAATCCCATGCCCTATGCTTTTCAAGGGCGCAATGATGACTATTTCCTATGTACGGATAGTGGAGGAGGCTTGCATTATTTCCGTCTCTCAACGGCAGGCGAATTCATTGATTATCGGATACTTTTAACCGAGCATTCCATTGCTTATGGGCTACTCGATCGGCAAGGAGGCCTATGGGTGTGTAGTAGGGATGCCGGCTTATTCTACGCGCCGTATCCAAAGGTCGCTTACTTTGCCGAAGAGCAGGGGCTGCCCAAGAGCAAAACACTCTCACTCTCACTCGCCAATGACTCGGTCTTTTTTGCTGGTTATATGGATGGTTCCGTTTATTATCACAACTACCGATCAGGAAATTCGAAATCACTATTTCCGGAAGATACCCGGCAAGCGTATGAGGCCTCCAGCCTGTATTTTGATCAGCGCAGCAGCTATCTGTATTCCAATAAGCATAAGTTCTTTTATCAAACGGGCTCTCTTTTGCCAACTATAAACCGTGAGTCTTATCCAGAAAATGAGCAGTACGTATTAAAATCTATCCGGGAATTTCACGGGCTAAGTTCTCAAAATGAGCGCGAACTGCTGTTTGATACTTACGGTGCTTTAGGAGCGCTGGATTTAGATGAGGGAACTATAAGCATTATCTATAAAAGTCCTCCGGGGGAGCGTTTGGTATTCAATGCCTATTACAAAGATCAAAACAACGACTCTTGGGTTGGGACTTTGCACGGACTCAATCAGTTTGATGAAGCGGAGGGTACTTTTAGCCTTAAAAGCTTTGGGCAAGATGCCCTCAATAAGCGGGTGGAGGAGATTGTACAGCTGCCCAATGGTGCATTCATTTTTGGAACGAGGGGGAGTGGCTTGATTTATCACGCTACAGATACCAGCTACGTTATCAACCAAAGCCAAGGTCTAGTTGCCAATAACATTCGAAACCTGCATCTCAGCTCAGATGCCGATCTCTGGGTGGCAACCCTGCGAGGTATCAGCAAATTGCAGTTTGATGGAGAAGGTAACGTCAAAAGCATCCGGAGTTTTGGGGTGCCACACGGTTTGGTTAGTGAAGAGGTCTATGATATTCAGTGCCGGGATGAAAGTGTTTGGCTGGCAACTGGGAAGGGAGTACTGCAATTTCGGGTACCACCCCCAGTGAGTGCGTCGCCAGCACCAATTATCCAAACCTTATATGTAAATGGTGAGTCGTGTATGGAGTGTCGGGATGATGAGTTGACCTTAGCGCACCAGGATAATAATCTTGCAATAGAATTCAGGACTATTAACTATCGGATGCAGGGGCAAATTCAATACCGCTATCGGCATCAAGCTGCTGCTGCCTGGCAATTTACCCGCCAAAATCAAGTTAATTACATTGACCTCAATCCTGGACAATACCTATTCGAAATTCAAAGCCAGAATCAGGATGGGCAATGGAGTCAAAGCAGCCAAATGCAGTTTATAATCAAAACGCCCTGGTTTCGTCATTGGCTTTTTCAGTCGGGATTGGTCGCATCTGCCTTTGGCCTATTTGCCTTCTTTTTCATCCAACGAGACCGGAGAAGATTCAAGGACCAAACCTACTTGAGAAAAATTGACAGCTTGGAAAAAGCTGCCCTGCACGCACAAATGAACCCCCATTTTATATTTAATAGCCTAACCTCTATTCAGAATTTCATTTTACGTAATGAAAAGAAAAAGGCAGTGACCTATTTAGCTAAATTTGCTCGCTTGATCAGAATGACCTTGAATGTTTCCATGAAGGGAATACACAGCTTGGCGGAAGAAATTGACTCGATTAAGAACTACTTGAATCTAGAGCAAATCCGCTACGGACAGGGGTTTTCTTATCGGGTTGATGTTGCTGCAAACTTGCCTCCTACTACCATCCTGCTGCCTCCGCTACTGATCCAACCCTTTATTGAAAATGCCATTAAACATGGCTTGAAAGAGCGTAAAAGTGGAGGGAAAGTAGAGGTTCTCTTTTCGGGGAAGCCTGAACTTTTGGAGGTCCGCATCATCGATAATGGTATAGGTATTGATCTTAAGGAGGCAGATACGACTAACTCTGCCGGGATGGACATCACACGAAGGAGGTTAGAGTTGATGCGCCATCGGGGAGATTCTACTCCGGTACTGAAAATCGAACTTCTACGTGATACCGCAGGAGAAATTGCAGGTACGGTAATCATCATATTTATCCAGACCCAGCAGCACGAAACGCAACCAAAAGACTTGACGCAACCCTACTAAGCATATGCACTACCAGGCCTTAATTATTGATGACGAAGCAAGTGCACGGAGTGCGCTCAAGGAATTGTTGACCTTATTTTGTCCTGAGGTGGAAGAAATAATGGAAGCGGGTACGGCCGCCGAAGCACTCCAAGCGGTACGGCAAACCCCGTTTGACATTGTGTTTGTGGATATCCAGCTCAAGCGCATTAGCGGTATTCAATTGGCAAAACAACTGTTGCCGTATTGCAAAAATCTGGTCTTCGTCACCGCGCATGACCAATACGCTATTGAAGCCTTCCAGGCCGAAGCACTCCACTATTTACTTAAACCGGTGGATCCGCAGTCGCTCAAGGATGCGATCAAGCGTATACGCACTACGCCCACCAGCGCTAAGCGAGATGATGATCGCCTGCTGCTTAATACCAGGAAGGGAGTTATTATTCTGAAGCACCACGAAATACTTTATATCCAAGGGGAAGGAAATTACTGCACTTTCCACTGTGATGGGGAGCAGCGTTATGTGGTCTCTAAACACCTATCGCATTACGAAGAGCAACTGAACTCCAGGCGCTTTTTTCGCATCCATCAATCTTATCTCATTAACCTGGATTGTGTCCGGCAGGTCATCACCCAAAGTGGGAGTACGGTCGTCTTAAAGAACGACGAAAAATTACCCATTGCCCGGCGGAGGAAAGATGCGTTTTTGAAGGTTTTGTAAAGCATTACGACTGCTGTTTTCTTCCCTTTTAAAAGGTTCTATTTGCCGAATTTCAATTCGGACCTACCGGATTTTTATCAGTACTGGACACTGCCGTTTTCGTGTCTTCTTTCAAGATATTATTGTAATAAAATTGGCCTTGAGGGTTTAGCTAATTGCTTAGAAGAGCACAGTTAGACTTTTGGCGCTACTCTGACCTTTGTAATACCTCCTTTTTCTGGGGGGACATATCAATTCTGTTTTACTATACATCACATTAAATCCTAATGCAATGCGCAAGTTTTTTTTCTTATTACTAGTCTTTGGCATAATTACAGCCTGTACCCCCGAACAAACTGTTGTACCAGAAGAAATTCCTATTGCGGAGAATTATGCGGAGGCTTTGACCGCTTTCCTCAATAACCCGATGCCTACTAATACTAAACCACTTCCAGAGGAGAAAAGAGTATGGCAAAAAGATTGCGGCTGTACCGTTCAGTTCCTTGAATTGCCTCAAGTAAATTCGGTTTGGAGCCTGACTGCTTCCGCACCCAATTCTTCGGGTTTCAACTTTAATTTTGGACATGACTTCCTTTGCCCACCCCAAAACGCACCACACCCTTATGACAATGATCTATTAGATCAAATATTTCTTATTAGCAACTTTGAGTCATTAGAGGATTTGCTAGAGTTTCGTTTCCAAGGATTATCCACAGGAACAATTGATAACTGTCAAGAATTGCTTGCTGCTTACACCCCAGGCACTCCTTGTCCTGATCTATCTGAGACGTTAACTGTATCCTTTCGTTTCACTTGTTACCCAGGTTTTGGTGCCGCTCCCACTGTCACAGACTATACGTTGGCCTTAAATGACGATGTAACAGATATTTGCATGGAGAGTCCTGAGACATCGGAAATCGTGGTTGCCCCAATTGAAGAATGCAAAGATATTGAGGTTGAAAACCCCGACCTTCCTGGTCCTGGAGACCAAGACGATTTAGGCGGTCTCTAGATTGAGCTTCATCAGTTTAGAGATATTGAATGAATCCTGGGTAGAGGAAAGCGTTAGGTTTGCTAACAATTTTCCAAAGCTTCGGGATTCATTTTAGTGTTTTATCCTTTCCACCGTATACAACCCTACCTTCTCATTCCGCCCTCGAAGCTCCGCTTCACCCATTGATTTAGCTTCAAGCGTTCCATTGGGTTCTAAGGCATTCGCTAGCTTTTCAGAAATCAGAAGATCAACTTGGTAAGCATTGCAGAGGCCTTGAATACGCGCCGTGGTATTGAGTACATCACCAGAAAAAGTAATCTCCTTTTTGATCACGCCAATTTCGCCGGTGGTCACTCGGCCAAAGTGGATACCCGCTTTAAAGCTTGGTACGACGCCGTAAGTGGACTGGTACTTTTCGACTTGTTGTTGTAAGGCTACTTTCATCGCGAAAAAGCAGTGCAGAGCATTGTTGGCAAAACCGGGTTTCACCTTCCAAGTGACGATGACTTCATCACCCACGTACTGGTAAATTTCTCCGCCGTAGTCAATGATAGGGTCCGATAGATCGATATAATATTCCTTTAGCATTTCGAAGTAGCGTACGTGCCCCAGCCGCTCGGCAATGGTGGTAGAAGACTTCATATCCAGAAACATGTATACCCTTTCCTCTTCAAGGGGTTGATGGTATTTTCCCGTGAAGAAGTTGAGTAGGACCGCTTGCCCAATATTGCCGCTCACTTCTACATAAAACAAACAAAGCGTAATTGCCAGGGTGAAGTATAATAACACGCTCCAAAAAGCAAAACTAGAAGTAAAAGCTGCGGCAAAGTTCCAGATCTGTTTGTCAAATAATCCCACCCCTAGGTCAACGGCATGACTCACCACTACACTGGTTAAACTTGCGATAATTAGCGCAACGAAATAGAAGATAGATTTAGAGATGATTTTCCGGGTGAAACTCTTCTTTTGAAACCACTTGTTTATGTAAAAGACTTCGAAAATGCCCATTAGAATTCCAATAGAAAAGGCTAACAAAGTTGGTACGAATACCTGAAAACTGTAGGGGTTGCCGGTAGAAGGGTAGGTTGGGTTATCGCCCAATATTCCCTTTTCCAATAGCCCATAAATAACGCTAAAAATGGCAGGAAAAATCCCGAACGGGAGTAATTGTAAAAGGACTCGTTTAGTGCGGTGGCTAAGCATATATACTTTTGATTAGAGCCTGGTTACAAAACGTTCTCTGCTGCAGAAATTGATCTTTGACTCTCTAACCAAAGGTTGCCGTGAAGGTTCATTTAACCACGATTTTCAAATACCCCAAAGGAAAGCCGTGGCTAATTATCAACAAATGCCTAACTTCCTTATAAGTCTACAAGCGGAAAGATTATGGGAAATACACCAACTAACCACACCATTGCTACCACGGATACTGAATTCATTCCGCTAGAAGCCTTTCAAGCTCACATCCGGAATGACGTTGCACCTGCGGAATATCAGTCCATTTTCAGCATTGGGAAGTTATTAGAGGAATTACGATCCAAGAGTGAAAGCCTACAAAAGAGCACACTTTTAGATACTATCGTAACGCTGGAGCAGGCAGAAGCCAAATTTCGGGATACGACGGAAGATTGGGATACCCTTAATCAACTCGTGGAGGTAGAGCCCCTCATGGTGCATATCTTTCCATCCTTCTTCTTCGGGGGGCAGATGGGTTTCGTTAAAGGCCCCTTTGAACGATATGTGTTCCGGTTTCGGACAGAGACGCTAAAGGCGCTGCAGGCCGATGATCGTTGGGAGATAAAGGTGAACCCCCGGAAGTTTATGCAGGCGGATATGCAGGCCGTGTTGATGGCCGGGACAACGGTGCTGAATCGATTTTATAATCAAGACGTGGATCTGTTCGCGAATGAGGGAATGGTGCTTCGGAACCGGGATACCAAAGAGGAAAGGCACTATCGCTTTGATATTCAACTTGACTATTTGGAAGCAAAGCCCTTGAAGCCGCTAAAGAAGTTGAGTAAAAAGCAAATCCACAAACTGCTGAACAATCTCTACGACAAAGAACTCTGGCTCCAATATATCCCACCAGAGAATTTCTTCTTCGAAGGCTTTGTGATTGGAATCATAACAGATACGACCAAGACAGAGATCCTCTCTATAATGAAGGAAATGGCGGCTAACGAAGGAGGAAAAAGTGATCATGAAGATGATCTCAATTACCTGGAAAGACTGGCGCGTTCTTATTTGGATATGCCAGAGCTGGAATTTGGCGCATTACAAACTATTTACCGCTCCTATGTGGAAAGCCTTTCCTGGTCGCTTTTACGAGAGTATGATGCTATCATGATCCGCCAGGCCTTGGCTGACAGCCAAAGTGCTTACGGCAAGGTTTTACATTCCGGGGAAGCAATTGTGGTAGAAGACCTTCAAAAACAAGCGCATTTGTGCGCCCTTGAAAAGGCGATTTTTGAGAAGGGCCTGCGTAGCCTACTTTTAGCACCACTCAGAGATGATGAAGGTAAGATTATTAGTATCCTCGAATTAGGATCGGCACAACCCTATCGTTTTAGCCAGCTCACCTTATTGCAAATGGAGGAGTTTATTTCGCTCATGGAGATGGGAACGAATAAGTTTCTTTCAGAAATGGAAAATGCCGTGAGCTTGACCATGCAGAAAGAGTTTACCTCCATTCACCCAAGCGTAGAGTGGAAGTTTAAAGAAGTAGCCAGTAAGTGCTTTTGGGAACGGACCATAGAGCAGCAGCAAAGTACCCCTGACGATATCGTGTTTAAGAATGTATATCCGCTCTACGGTCAAGCTGATATTGTAAGTTCTTCTAAACAACGCAACAGCTCCATCCAGGCAGATCTGATAGATAACTTGCAGCGGGTTCATCAAGTACTGGTTAGCTGTCGAAAAGCAGTACATTTCCATCTGCTGGATATTTACGCAGAGAAAGTTAAGGCCCATGCTGATAGACTGTCGGAAGGTTCGATTGCTTCCAGTGATGAGTCAGTGATTGTAGAACTTTTGACTCAGCACATTCACCCCTTACTCCGGCAACTGAGACTTCGTTTTCCACAGCTACCTCAGGAAATGCTTGATGAGTATTTTAACTACCTGGATTCGGACTTAGATATCGTGTACCGATCTCGGAAGGCCTATGAAGACAGCGTGACCCAGCTCAATGCAGCGATCAGTCATTACTTGTTAAAGGAGGAGGAAAAAATGCAAAAGATCCTTCCTCACTACTTCGAAAAATTTCAAACCGATGGGGTGGAGTACAACCTGTACCTCGGCCAGTCCTTACTAGAGGATGGGGAATTTCACGAGTTCTATCTCCGTGATTTTCGCCTCTGGCAATTAATCCTAATGTGCGAGATGACCATGCTGATCAAGAAAGAGGCTACCAAAATGCCAGTGCCACTAGCGACGGCCCAGCTGGTCTTCGTTTTCAATAGCTCGCTAAGCATTCGCTTCGAAATGGATGAGAAGCAATTTGATGTAGACGGCGCCTACAATATCCGATATGAGATCATCAAAAAACGCATTGACAAAGCTTATATCAAAGGAACAAATGAGCGCCTGACCCAAGCCGGCAAAATTGCCATTGTCTGGCTTCAGGATAAAGATCGACAAGAGTATCAGGAGTACCTGGATCATCTAGTCTTGAAAGGCTATATCGATCCGGAAATTGAAGACCTGGACCTGGAGAAAATACAGGGAGTGGAAGGGCTGAAGGCAATGCGAGTGACGGTGATTTAGTGGGTATGTTTGTCAGGCTAGTATTTCCGCCCGATTAGTATAGGAGGCTTCTTATTTCCAAAGCTATACCCTACCCGAAAATCAAAAAAATCGGCTACGTGGCGATGGGATTTTAGACTGACACCTCCAAATAGGTTAGGGGTAAACGAATACGTCAATGCGTAGCGCTGATAGATGTCATCACTATTGCGGAAGGGCTTGAAATAATAGATGCCAAAGTGTTGACTAAAGGTGACCTTGCCCAGCCAAAATTCGTGCCCCACTAAAAAGGCACCTTGCTGAAAGGAGTCGTCAAGGCCCAATAGCTCAATTTCCTCGCGGCGGGAATAGTCCATGACCCACTCGGTACCTACGCTAAGGGCGCTGCGTCCACCTATCCAACGACTCGCTGTACCTGCGAAGCCAAATACATAGTAAGTACTCTTGTCGCTAAACTGGGCATTGCTCCAACCCGAAAAATAAACCAAGGAAAGGCGAGTCTTTTCTTGCGGAGCTTCGCGGTCTTGTACTTTAGTCAGCTTGGGGTATTTGAATTCGTCCAGGCTGGTATTGATTCCCATACTCAAGGTCGGGAAATTGAGGCCTTTATTGGGTATGCGGACTCCTCCATTGGAGATATGGTTGTACTTGACTGCGAAACGCAAGTTGGTCCGGTCGTTGAGGCGGTATTGTATACCTGTTCCCACCATAATGGAAAAGCTAAACAGGGTGCTGTAAGACAAATTTTGAGGATTGCTTACCTCATCGTACGGCTTGGTGAGGAACGCCCCACCTAAGCCCATACGAAAGAATAGATTGGTGCGCCGTTGCGTCATAAAGTAAGGTTCTAGATAAGCCATAGGGAGTATACCGCTGCCCAGTATATCGGGATTGTCCCAGTTCCAATAGGCCAAGCTTACACCTACGCGTGGGAAGCAGTTACAAAAGCTCCAAGCGCGTTGGGTCAATAGGTGCTTACTCCAATCCAGGCGAACAGCAAAAGGGTAAGCATCATCAATCTCTCGTAAGGACTCCGAATGCTTGATCAAAAAACCATAGTCGAAGCTTACACCTAAGATGGTGGGCTTGTTTTCTTTGAGAACTACGGTCTGGGCACGGCTAAGGAGAGGCAAAAGGATTAGTATGGCGATAAGAAGAGTAGCGTGCTTCATGTTGTTTAACATAAGGGCTTTTTAGATAAAATAGTCCGCGTAATTGATCTAGAAATGATACCTGGGCCCGAGGTTCTTGGGGTAAGATGTGCCGGCAATGATTCCACAAAACAGGCAGTGTAAAAGTACTGCAATTAGACGAGGTAGAAATACCGCTCTGGATGAGGGGGAAGTACGCATAAAGGTAGAAGTCTTTGGTTTGAACCGTGGGGAGGTCATGTTCCGAGAGGGCCAATACCTGGAAACTCCACATCGGCCTTCTCGCTTGGGCTACGAGGCCAATGGTAGCGTAAGCTTAGCCGCTATTCAAATCGCCAAGTCTCAAGGAGCCACAGTAATTGCCGTCACCAGAAAGACCGGGAAGTTAGACTTTTTGAAAAAGCAAGGCGCAGCTAAACTAAGCGCACCTCACTGTGAAATCACCCGCAGTTGGGAACACCCATTAATTCACTCAACACACAAGTTTTACAAAAATGAAAAACGGAATAACATCTTTCTCGGGCTGCGCAGGAGGCTCGTTTTGCTAGTGGTAGAATGATTCTACCAGAGCGGATACCAGAATTTGTTTCCCCTCCTACTTTAATTGATGAATTCAAGGTATTTTTAAGAAGAACTACCTTCCTCACTTACAAATGCACTAGTATGAAAAACCTTAACCGCCGCAAATGGCTACAAACGGCTAGCCTTACGGGCCTGGCTGCTGCCCTTTATCCCACGGGTGTCCTAGCACAAGAAAAACCTTTGATTGCTAAAGCTAATATTGGCTACGATTACGCTAAACTCAACTCCAACGAAAACCCCTTTGGGCCTTCCGCCAAAGTACGTCAGGCGATGATCGACGCTTTTGATATGGGCTGCCGGTACCCTTATAGTAAGATGAATGAATTGGCGGAGATGATAGCTAAGAAAGAAGGTGTGAGCCGCGAGCACATCGTCATGGCGGCGGGGTCTACGGAAGGCTTGAAAGCTACTGGCTTGACCTTTGGGATTAACGGTGGAGAAATCATCACTGCTGATCCGGTATACAAATCATTGCTCAGCTACGCGGAGCAATTGGGTGGCTATATCAATCGTGTACCATTGGCTAAAGATATGGGGCATGATCTGGAGGAGATGGAACGCCGGATCACTTCACAAACGTCGCTGGTATTTCTTTGCAACCCGAATAATCCTTCGGGGACTTTGATTCCTAAGCAAGCATTGCTGGACTTCTGTAATACCGTTTCCGATAGGACCATTGTCTTCTCTGACGAGGCTTACTACGACTATATCACCGAGCCGAATTACCCCTCAATGGTAGAGCTGGTAAAGCAGGGTAAAAACGTGATCGTTTCTCGCACCTTCTCCAAGGTGTATGGTCTGGCCGGTCTACGGGTAGGTTATCTGGTGGCACGCCCGGATATAGCGGAGCGTGTACGCCAGAACGTGATGGCCAAAGCCAATATGATGGCGGTGATTGCAGCCATAGCTGCTATGGGGGATCAAGATTTTTATCAAATGAGTTTGCGCAAAAATCAGGAGGCCAAATCGCATATCTATGCGGTGCTTGATGACCTCAATCTTCGCTACGTCCCATCTCATACCAACTTTATTTTTTTCCATACGGGCCGTGATATCGAAAAGCTCATTCCTGAGATGCGTGCAAAAGGGGTAGCTATCGGTAGACCTTTTCCGCCACTAACGGATTGGTGCCGGATCAGTACGGGTACAATGACGGATGTGGAAAAATTTGGCGTTACCTTACGGCAGGTGATGGGATAAAAAACGCTACTGCTTTAGTTTCTACCAAAGCAGTAGCGCATAGTTGTAAGTGGCAAGAGAGACAGGGATCGAACCTGTAACCGGCGGGTTTGGAATCCGCTGCTCTTCCACTTGAGCTTCTCTCCTTTATGGGCATCGGCCTGGTTGGCAACTGCCTTCAACCCTATAACCGGGAGCGGGAAAGAAAAGTTCCTTGGGGTTTATTTTGTAGTGAAATATGGCCCTTCCCGCGAAAGGATAAAAGAACCTAAAACTTGCCGCCATTTACATCATTCTCCGGCACGGGCTCTACATTATCCCAATGCTCTACCACTTTACCGTTTTGAATACGAAAGATATCCACTTGGGCGTAATCCTGGTTGAGGGTTCCATCGTTCCAATTGGCTTCGCATAAGGTTGCCACAAAGTTACCCTGGCCTACGAGTAGCACAATTCGCTTGTAGTTGAGTGGTCGGTTGGGTGCCGTTGCTAAAGCCAAGAAATGCTCGCGCCCGTCTGGTACTTCTTTGTTGTGCTGAATGTATTCTTTGGCTACGTATTCGGGAATGCGACTAGGGTCGCCGCCTACCATCAGGGCATCCTGGATCAGATTGCGGACCAGGGCCTTGTTCTCTTCCGTTTTGTCCAAATCCGTCACTTCGGTAGGTCCGTCTACTTCGGTATGGCCGGAAGGCGTACTGCCGGTATAAGCAGAGATCACATCCCAGTGCTCAATAATCTTATCGTTCTCGTCGGTATCAAAGAAATCAGTTGTCACCCATTGGGCCTCGCCGTCATTGATATTTTGGTAAGCCTGCAGGAAAACATATTGGCCATCTTCCCATCCTCTCACTATTTCAATTTCGCGCTTAGGGTTGCGTTTAATGAAAGGCTCAAAAAATTCTACAAAGCCCTCTATACCGTCCCGTACGCCGGTGCTGTGTTGGGTATAGCGATCGCCAGTATATTTGGTTACGGCTTCGCGGGCATTACCATCACGGATACCTTCCATGTACAGACTTTTGGCGTTTTCTAGTTTGGTACTCATTGGATTGGTTTTTGATCTAGAGTTATGGGAGAATGAGAGCAACGCTCCAATTTTGTGCTAACAAAGATATCATACCCTAGTACAAAGTAAAGGGTGAATTTTCCAAAATAGGAGACCAGTCTAATAGCTGAAAATACCATTTAAGAACCTAATAAACGAGAGCGTAGCGAAACTCGTGTCTAGTTGAAAAAGTACTAAAAAAACCTTCAGTTTATAATTGATGTCCTACCAGGAAACGATGTGACCCCCATGTACACCTAAGATATTCTACACCTTCCAACTTATCGAAGATGATGTGGTGAAAGAAGGTTAGGGTGCCTCTAGCTGACAGCAACGGATTCGCTCACGCCTTGATGTGGCAGTGTGAAAACAAAGGCAGTTCCACCAGTTCTCCCTGCTTCCGCGTAGATTTCACCGCGGTGCATCTTTACTACTTTCTTACAGATAGCCAACCCCATCCCTGTACCGGGTACCGGTTTTTCACTTAAGCGTTGGAAAGGGAGAAAGATCTTTTCTCGGTATTCTTCCTCTATGCCAATACCGTTATCGGCAAAGCGAAAATACCATTGCCCCCTTTTTGAATGGCAGGAAATCTGGATTTTCGGAGACTCCTCAGCCCTGAATTTTATAGCATTAGAGGTGAGATTTTGAAACAGTTGAATGAATGCTGTTTTGTTGCCAAATACGGTAGGAAGATGTTCACAGCTGATTTGTGCGTGATGGTCTTGAATTTCTTTTTTAAGGTGCAGTTTAACTAGATCAACAACCTCATTCAGATCGGTATCAACGAAGCGCTCACTACGGTGTCCAACCCGGGCATAATCTAGCAAAGCTCGAATCACTCGGTCCATTTGGAAAGTTCCAGTGATGATGAGGTCAACGTATTCATTCGCAGCATCGTCTAGTTGGTCGCGGTATTCCTCCCTTAGTATCTGGGCAAAGCTAGAGATGGTCCGTAGTGGACTCTTTAAGTCATGTGATACGATATAGGAGAATTGCTGCAGCTCTTTGTAGGATAGCTCAAGCTTGCGCAAGTTCTCTTCTAGTAGTGCCGTATTCTTTTCAATGATCTTTTTCTGCTCGGATAACTGCCGATTCTTCTCTTCCATGATCGCTTGATTCTCCTCTAAGTCCTTGATGGATGCTTTGAGAATATTGATCGCGATAGATTTATCCTTTTCGATCCGTTTGAACATGAAGCTCTGTCGCTCTAGTTCTTTGATCAGTCGAGCCTTTTCTTGCTCGTCAATTGACTCCAGTGAATTAACCAGCTTTACAATTCTGCTCAGTGCCATAGTTACTTCTCTTTAAGAATGACCAATGAACAGGTTTCGTTATGAAATTCACATCTTCCTTTACCATTGTCACCAAACTCTCCGTAGGTGAGTAGGCCAACCATAGGTTTTTCCCACTGCTCAAAAATGCCAGAAATCTCATCTTCTAACATCGGGCCAAAAGCACCGTGACGGCCTTTACAAGAGAATAGTACGAGAGCGTCAGCCTGTGGAAATCCTTGCTGGAGTTGACTAAACTCATCAATCGTTTTTTCTATGACTTCAAAACCTGGCGAGGTGGAAAAGCAAAACTGTTCCCCCTTTTCAACACTAGCGGCTAAAGTGATTGATTTTTCGTCTTCGTCCACTAAAATAGGAGATCGCAAAACGGAGTATCCTTCCTTACGTAGAATTTGCAAAGGGTAGTTTGTTTGGATCGTAACAAGTTGATCTGCTTTATCTCCGCTATTAGAAAAACCAAAATAGCGACTGAAGACATCGAAGGCGGGTTCTCCGTTGATACTGTAAATCACATTTCCTTCACACTCGGTAATGGTATTGACGCCCCCAATAGGCTCCCAACCACTAATGGCCAGCCCTTTGAGCAGCACTTTATCGGTATCAATGGAAAGAATGACCAGGCAGTTATCTGACACTTCCCCGTGGCTAAAGGCAATGGTTTTATCCAGGACCAGATCGTCGCCAGCCAAACCTCCGTACATCGGTAAGCTTTTGCCGGCTCCGGCTTGCAGTCCATCAATGATAGATTCAGCATTTACCACCAAACCACCGGAAAAAATGATCATAGCCGGATGCTCAAACTGTGCTGTTGCCTCCTGCCCTAGGGTGAAAGCTGCCTGATATACGTCTTTACCCTGGTGTGGTTGAGTGCCAATGTGATAATAGGCTGGATCAATCTCTAGCAGGAGCACCGCCAGCGAGTTTTCGTACAAGCTAGTATCCACAATTTCCCCGGCGGTAGTGCAGCCGACTAGGTCTATATCGAAATCTTTGAAGACCAATCGTATTTGGTCTACATCATGATTGGGGGAACAGAAAACGATACCAAGACTAGGAGAATGGTTCGCTTTTGTATTCGATAAGTTTGTTCTGAGCTGGTTAAGGCTCTCGCAGTGAAAAGAGGTTGTCCACATGTGATATCACGTTAATCAATTAACATAATAAACGGCTGTCCCAACTTCAATAGTTAGTCTAAGATGCATCCGCCTACTCCGCAAAATAGTCTTGCGCTATTGTTCGGTACGTATTTATGATATGCTCTCTACCTGGTGTGAAAACACCTTGACTGGGGTGAAATAATTGAGCAGATTGGAAAACCTGCACGGTTTATACAAATTAAGCAAATTGCAATTTTCAAGTCAAGAGGTGACCTGTATTTTTTCGATGTGCGTTGGGAAGGGCTACCTTCTGGGGCCAAAACACCATTTAGCGAAACGCAAATCGATATAGCAAGTTAGGTACGGGCTGGGTTAGGATATATGCGCTGCATACATTCCTCCATTCTGGTATACGGAAGTACGTTCTCCTAGTTTCATTACGCTAGTAAAACCCCACGTTTTCGCTTGTACTGCTAGCTTTGGAAAGCTGATCGGGTAGGGAACCCAGTGATTAGCGCTTTCTGTGTTATACTCTACTACTATGAGCCGACCCATGGGATGAAGACAAGGCCTGAGCTTTTGCAGGAAAGTCGATTTGTTTTGCACATAGTGCAGTGAGTTGGCCATTAGTATTCCATCGATAGCGCTAAAGGAAAGTTCGTCTTGCAGGAAGTCTAATCGCTGAGAATGGATGTTAACAGTATCCGTCGAAGGTATGTGTTGTGGACGTAGATCCGTGGCGTAAATAGTACTTCCGGCTGGGAGGATGCGAGCGAGTGCTTGTGTGAAGGTACCACTACCAGCACCTAGTTCCAACCACTTTACAGGCTGCTCACCCAGTAACGGTCTTGCCGCCACGATCAGTTCCACGGCCTCCTGTATTTGCATAGTGTTAGCGTGAAATTTCTATTTGGCTACCTGCTCCGCGAAACTCAATAGAGCTGCCTCCTGGAAAGCCGGCGCCATTAATTGCAT
>JBCBWU010000071.1:0-31032 GCA_039816955.1 Bacteroidota bacterium | reverse complement strand
CTTTTGTGGTGTTGATGAGCCTGAGCCTTTGTGGGTTCTGGCGAAGAGGCTTTCCGAGTGCATACCTGGAAGGTACGTACGAGAAAAACGCTGAAGTCAGGTTCCATAAGGGCTTGAGGCGCAATCCATTAGAAAAGTTTAAATCAGTTCATTGATAAATAAGAAGTGTAAAGTCAGAGATAAGAAATTTATATGGCTAGCCCTTATTTCCTCTTTACCAAAATAGTCTGGAACTTCTGAGGTGTCGCTTGGCGTATGGATGGTACACTTATTTTACACTTAGGAAACAAGAATGGCCATGAATAAAGCCGAACAACGTTCGATAATCGAAAAATACGTAGAAGCTTATAATAGTTTTGATACAAGCGCAATGCTAAATGACCTACACGAGCAGGTCGTCTTTCAGAATATTAGCGGCGGCGAAGTCAATCTAAAGACCAAAGGCAAGGCCGCTTTTCGGGAACAAGCAGAAGCCGCTAAGAACTATTTCAGTGAACGCCAGCAAACCATTACACATTGGGAGTACGTATCATCGGACTTGGTTCGGATTGGTATCACCTACCGCGGCGTCCTAGCCGTTGATTTACCTAGTGGAATGAAAGCTGGAGAAACATTAGAACTGACGGGTAGTTCTGAGTTTCGCTTTCGAGGGCAGCAGATTATTGGCATTGTTGATGAGAGTTGATAAATGTATATGCTGAATAGCGATACTAGAACTGTAAGGGATCATTTACGCATCAAAATACCCTTGGGAAACCGGAAGATTTGGCCCGCACACCACCCTCCGATTTCCCACTTCCGATCTACATGCAGTAATCACAAGTGATGATCCGAGCCTGAAAGCTCACTCCACCACCAGTTTCCCCGTCCAATCCCCCTGTTCAAGCTGTACGTGCACGAAATACACGCCACCAGGCCAAGTAGCGCTTGGCAGAGAAAGCGCTATCTCCACTGCCGCGTCCTGCGTTACGGTATAAATTTGCTGCCCCTGTGCGTTGTACACTTGCACCTGTACAGGCCCGGATTTGGTGGGCAGTCGCAGGTAGCTATTGCCGGTGCTTGGGTTAGGGTAGAGTAGTGCCTGAGGTGCCGTTGGGACTTCCCCCGTAGCGGTGATAAAATCATCCTCGGTTAGTTCGATGACCAAATAGCGCGTAAACATATTATTGAGTACGGTACTATTGGGATACAGACTGTGCAAATCGAAGCCCAGCATATACTTACCCGGCCCCGGTGGATTTCGCCAGCGAAAGGCTCCGGTGTAGGGGTTTAATTGAAGATCTGCTAAGGGAGCTGGATATTCGTACCAACCTTGATCATACCAAAAATCAAGCTGATTAGAAAAGCTAAAAGCAACACTGCCGTCACCGTCGGGATCAGTTCCGGAGAGCTGGAAGATTAAATCTCCAGCTTCATCGATAGCGTAGTCAAAAAGAAAATCATCCCAAGTGGCAAAAGTCGTATCAAATGGGGGATTGCTTGATATACCGTTACTGAAGTAAGTACTAAGCGAAATGCCGATACTATCTTCAATAAGTGCCTGATGGTCAACCTCTACTGATGGCGTAGAAAGCACATTGATTGGGCGCCCCTCTAGTCCAATATAAAGCACTTCTTGATTATAGCGATAAATACTTATACCTCGGTTTATGGGAATTATTTCATCTGCAACCAATGTATAATCTACTCCCTCTGTTCTCATGACTATGGTGTCCAAACCAGGCTCTTCCTCAGTGTAGAAATATAGATTAATATTAATATTTACCTCAAGAGGGCTAACTATATAGGTGCACCTGATGTCTCCACCCCGAAAGTCTTGGGCATGAAGTAAGGAGGCACAAAAGACAAAAGGAATAATGAAGAGGATATCTGTCAGATTATTATTCATCGGGTCAATATAATTTTTTTGGTGATCACTCGGCTGCTGCTTTGCCAGGACAAGAAGTAGGCTCCTGCTGGATAAGTGGACAGGTTGATTCCGTAGGTGTTCATTTGGCCAGAAACTGGACTTAGCACAAGCTTGGTGAGATAGCGACCTGTGGCGTCAAAAATTGACACATTAGAAGTTATAGGACTAGATGTAGCGATCTGTACCTTTGCTGAGGTAGGATTAGGAAAAACAATGGCCTGATCCATTTCTTCCGCTATCGATGGCACATCCACAATCATGTCCTCAGTGATATCAAGGATAACTGACCGGGTGAGGGTATTAATCAGGAGCTGCCTGTTTGCATCAACCACGTTGTCATAGTAGGGGTTGTTGGTATTAAAAAGTTGACGGGTATGGAAGCTAAGTGCATACCGGCTTGCTGCTGGTGGTCGGAGCCAGCTAAAATTCCGATTGTCTAGCACTCCGATTCTATCTGTTGCCGCTGGCAAGGTAGCACCGGTCAAGGGGTAGACTTGGAAATCGACAGTATAAGGGGGCAAAGTAGGATCGGTTATGCGCCAATAATCCAGAGCTTTGATAATCTCGCCATCCGGCTGAAGTGTGAAGCTTTCTAAACTTGTGGCGGGGAACATTCCTTTGATACTGGCGGTTACCGGATTGATAAAAGGGGCACCGTCCAGATCAAAGACTAGAACAGTATCACTGAGGATTAAAGGCTGCTGTCCTGAATTTGGAATATTCAAGACATCGTCTACTAAGAAGCTATCTCGGTACTCATAAACCATGTATCCAAAAGTGTCGTAGGTATGTGTGCCTTGATAATAGTCGGCCAGGATGCCTTGATCAGGGTAAATACCGGTAAAAATAAGTTCGAGTGAATCAGCCTGACCATCTCCCCAATCAAGCAGAATGTTCTCCCGGGCAGTTGATCCGATGGTGCGGAAAACCTCTAAATAGACCGATACCTCACCCGGTGGATCAACACTGCCAGTGCGCCCCATCCACGTTTGCCCACCAAGGAAGTGCTGGGCAGCTATCCCATTAATGATAGTTAATATGCAGATAGAGATTAAACTTAGGCGGAGCGTAATGGCGAGCGGCATTTCGGCAGGTATTCAAAGTAGAGTTAGCGGAGCATAGACTCTTTAATTTAACTTTTATTACCCGTTAATCCAGCATCCGTGCCTGTTTTAGGTCAGTTTTTCGCGTTAATAAGTAGGGACTTTTATCAGTTCCAATAACTGCGTCCGCCCTTCTGCCTGGAGATACGGGTGTAACATCAACAGCAACATGTTGGCTTGTTGGGTAATGAATTGCTCATTCACAGATTGTCCCTCGTAAAGAATGGAGGCGTAGAGCCAGGTGTTGCTGAAGCTAATCATCCGTTCGGTCAGAAGCTGGTGCTCTTGAGCGAAACTAGGTGGGTTGAGCAGCCCCTGTTGCTGCAGTACCTGAAACAAGAAAACATATCCCGCCCGGCGTTGCTCCAGTGCTCGATTGAAGTGTTCGTTAATGGGGGGGCTTAGGTGAAGCAGGCGGTACAGGTCCGTCCAAAAGAAGCGGTAGTTGGCCATGATGACCATACTATCGTAGATGTCGGTTCTGATCTGGGGCAGTGATATTTCCCGTTGCGGTAGCGCCGCCGCGCGGGCGTCAAAATGCTGTACAATATCGAAGTACAGCGCTTCCAGAATATCCTCCAACGGGAACCCCTTTAAGGCCCTTTGGAATATCTTCATTCCCATGCGTCGCTACATGAGCACTAAAAAGCAGGAATATGTAGAGCGCGTGATCGACGTATTGTTTACGGAACGAGATGACTTTGCCTTACCCTTTTTATCCAGGGTTTTCCTCGAGTTTGAGATGGACTTTAGCCCTTTACCAGTAATCAGTAAGCAAGAAGCAGCGGTTATAGCAACGCCACTTACCCTTTTTGCGGCCAAAGATGATATTCTCTTCCCCGGTGAGAAGATGATCAAGCGGGCGCGTAAGCTCTTTCCAGCATTGCGCAAAGCTATTCTTCTGGAAAATTCTAAGCACGTACAAAACCGGGTGGATAACGAGCGGATTGAGGCGGTGATTATGGGGACTTAGGATTAGGTGTTGTGCTATAAATTTGTGGAGTGACCAAGATTTTAAGAGGCAATCTCTGAGGCTAATTTATTTCGGACGCTGTCTTAATCCATCTTAACGGGTATCCGTAGTGCTTTAGCTGTCCAACTGGTATGCTGTTCCATTAATGCTACAAAGTTTTTTAGTCCGACGAGATGCTGGTGAATGGTCAGCTTTTTGTCTTTACCTATGACTTTGATATAGCCAGAGAAAGCATTGAAGCTAATTTTTTCAACTTCCTTCCACTCCAATACGACCACTTTCCCTCTCCAATTTTGAACCCTTATTTTATTTTCGTCAACCTCTACCTGATGTTTTTGATAATACAATAGCAACCATCCTCCCATTAGGATGAACGCCACCGCCATTGGAAGGCCAAACCAATAGAGCTCCGGATCATTTTCAATGATTACGGCTACCAACATAGCTAGTCCCATTACACAAGCGATGAGTCCCAAAACCTGGTATAGTTTTGACATTCTTAATAGAAATACCCCGGATGGACTCGCTTCGGTCTCTTTATTGGATTCCCGGTTTAAATAGCCAAGCACAAGCGTAACAGCTCCAACTATTAAGGCATTTGTGAGTATGCTATCCCAATCCATATCAATTTGTGTTATACTATGTTTTTGTTTTTGCTTGGCGTTGAATATAGGACTGAATTTGTTTAAATCAGTATTGGAGACCTTTAAATACTTGCTGCCAAGTTGGATCAATATATTGACAGTGCGCTTATACTTTTTGCAGAGCAGTGCGAACGACACATGGATCGAGCCACTAATTATGGAAACAGCTTAGAAAAGCTAGAATGTGTATTGTCAAGCTCAAATACTCAAATAGCCTTCACACTTACTCATAAGAATCTGTTGCAGGCAATATTGTTCCCTAACTTGTCACCGAAGCTCCTACATCCAGCTCAGGCTTGATGCCAATACTACCAATGCAGAGGATGTAGGAGAGATGTTCAGCATTAAATAAAGCGAGCGCCACATGGGAACCTTAATGATTTTACTAGCCCTGTTATTGATAGTTGGTGTACCTATACTACTCTGGAAACTGTGGGGGCTTTTAAAACCTTCGGCTAACGCACTAGAGAAGCTAATGGCCATGGTAACGATTTTCGCTTGCTTAGCATTTATCGTAGTATTAAATAACCACACTACTCCCTACTACAAAGAGATTGATCCATTTTCTGAGCCCTGTTACAGTCCTATATCTTACGAGCATTCCTGGTGGTTAATTTCGCTGCACTTGCTATCGGTGTTCTCCATGATGATGTTGTACTTCAAAGAATATAAAGTACCTCCCATTCAAATCGTAATCTATGTCGTTCTGCTCACTATCGGTATAGCCCTAAATTCTCAATTTATCTATCAGGTTTCATTACACGATACCTCAAGAATTCACTTGTGGGATCAGGGCGATAGGGCAGATGTCTTTTTAGCGATGTATCCGGCTTTATTAATAGTGATATCAATAGAAATAGTAGTGAAAATGATTCGAAATAAAGCAGCGCTAAATCGTAGTATTGAATATTCTAATAAGTGGTTGGCTGCCATCAATAACCGACTAATCAAAGTAAATAACCTTCCTCTCTTTGCGATACTGCTCACTTTACCTCTATTCTTAGTCCTTATGCTAGCTTTAGTACTGTTTGGCCAAGATATTGATGCATTTACGAAGGTGTATTCGGAAACGGCCACGTGGAGGCTTTCAGAACATATTCATCCCCCTACGGTAGATGATCGGCATGGTCATTACTTATGTACGGTAGCCGCCCTTGGCGCTCCAAGAATTGTCAAGCCAATTGCCATTGGTCTTAGAAACCATCAGCCGATCGTGGTCAATAGGCAGCTGCAAATTGCCAATGCGTTTGAGTTTATGATTCAGGAGCGATTTCCCAAAGCACATCGGATCATTAGATATTGTTATGATAAGTACGGATTAAACTTGTCTAAACGAGTTAATACGGAGCGTTTATCTAATTTGACTTACTATTTAATGAAACCTTTAGAGTGGTTCTTTTTGCTTGCTTTGTATACATTTTGTGTGGATCCAGAGAAGCTTATTAGGAAGCAGTATATTCCATTGCCAAATTAAGCTTTATGTTATTCTTTGAGGATCGGGTTACGATAGAGATGATGTTTGATTTGGGGGTATAATTTTCATGATCACTCGAATAATCAGTCTGTAGTGGAAATTATTTTCAGGGTGTTATTGTTCTTATTCTAGGAGCGATTTTCTACGGACTCTGCTTAGAACCATTGGAGGCTACGGGTATTTCGCTTAAGTGAACACCTATAAAATGAAGAAAACCAACGCCATTCGCCTACTAGAACGCAATAGGATCGAATACCAACTGCAGGAATATACCTACGATCCGGAAGATCTCGATGTACGGAAGATTGCCCAGGAGAATGGTATGGCGATCCAGGCAGTGTATAAGACCTTAGTGGCCAAAGGCAACAAGACCAACTTACTGGTGGCGGTGATTCCTGGTGATAAAAAGTTAGACCGGAAGGCGATCGCGAAAGCCAGCGGGAATAAGAAAATCAATCTAGTTACCATCGATAAACTGGAAGCGCTGACCGGTTATATTCGTGGTGGTTGTAGTCCTATTGGGATGAAAACCAGGCCACCGGTTTATATCGACTCATCCGCCGAAGATTTGGAGGAGATCTGGATCAACGCTGGAACCCGGGGATTACTAATGAAAGTACACACCTCGGATCTGCTGAAAGTGTGTGATGGCCAGATAGTTGCTATTGCTACGGCATTGGAATGATTCGGAAGAGTGGAGTAATAATGGCGAAGTATTAAAGGTATCTTTAAGAAAAGAAAGTAAGAGCCTTACTTCACTCAAACATGACTTTAATGCTCCAGCTATAATGATCGCAGAAACCAGTCGTTTACTTCTGAGACCAGTTGTACTAACGGATAAAAACGCAATGTTCGCTTACCGCTCTAATGCGCAGGCGAACCAATACCAGGCTTGGGTGCCCAAAAGCATGGAGGAGGTAGAGGTGTTCATTAAAAAACAACCCCAGGCGTTTAATCTACCTAATACGTGGTTTCAACTGGCCATTGTGCACCAAGAAAGTGAGCGCATGATCGGTGATTTGGGAGTCCACTTTATCGGCAGTCAAAATAAGCAAGTAGAAATTGGCTTTACGCTTGATAAAGATTACCAGGGGCAGGGCTACGCCACGGAGGCAGTCACGCGATTGATAGACTACTTATTTGGTGAGCTGGGCAAACACCGAATCACAGCTTCAATAGATCCAAAAAACCTCTCCTCCATTACCTTAGTCGAGCGCCTTGGTTGGCGTAAAGAAGCACATTTTAAAGAGAGCCTGTACTTCAAAGGAGAGTGGGTAGACGATATTATTTATGCCGTGCTCCATTGGGAGTGGAAAGTATGATACACAAGCTTGCTCAATTTCTGCAATTAAAGTCAGCGGAGCGCAGTAAATTGAGGTGCCTTAGACTGGTTTGTTTCAAACATTGGCGCAATAATGGATAAACGACTTTATATTCCACTTCTTATGTTACCAATTTTAGTATCATGTAATGAAGCCAATAACGCAACTGAGAATCATAACAAAGAAACTGATATGTTAAGGCCGTCCATCAGGGAAAGTCATAAACAAGAAATGATCATTGGATTAGCATCTGTTCTACACGAGGAATGGAGAAACAATAGACTTTTGCCTGATGGAAAATACCAGCCCAGGCTAAAAACAACTACGGATAATAATTGGATCAATAGCAATAATACGGATCAGGTTGATATTGCAAACACCTCATTCACAGACTTGCCAATGGATTGGCAGGAAGAAAATCTTGCTGCTTCTACGGTAGCGATGACCGAAGTGTTTTCAGCCTACGAGAGAGGCGTGAAATTAAATACGGTCTTTATTGAGAAAGCGAGTGAAAAGGTTCATATTGAATGGCTCACCAGAAATTCGGAATGGGCACAAGACAATCAGAAACTTCCCTACGCGCAGCTTACAGAGGAAGAGCAAGATAAAGATAGACTACAAGTATTAATGGCGATTGAGGTATTTCAAAAAGGATTGTTATCAGCTACAGAAGATTCAGAGAAGTGATTAGGATCAATGGCACGATATATCAATAATATGCGCTCAATACTTTCTCGGTGATACCATTCCCATTTTTACATAAATAAGACCGCTTACTCACGGAGTCTCCAGAACCATTGGTGCAAGCTGGTGTTAGCTATACCGCTAATACAAAAAATCAGTATGCGCAGAGCAATACTCTGGTTTCGAACCGACCTTCGACTTAGTGATAACCTGGCCCTACAGGCCGCCCTCCAAGAAAGTGATGAGGTTGTCCCCGTCTACATATTTGATGAGCAATGGCTGGGCGAAGATCGTTGGGGTTTCCAGCGCACTGGACCCTACCGAATGCAGTTTTTACTAGAATCGCTGCAGGACTTGAAGGAACACCTCAAGGAAGTAGGAAGTGACTTGATCATCCAGCGGGGAAATCCGGTCACGCTTATCTCGGCACTAGCGGAAAAATACGAATGCAATACCGTCTACGCTTCTAAGGAATACACCAGCGAAGAAATTGCGGTGGAACGAGGCCTAGAGCAAACGCTAGAGGTGCGTCTCTTTCACAATAGCCCCATGATCCACCCGGATGATGTCACCTTCGCTATTGACCGCATGCCGGAGGTGTTTACAGCTTTCCGCAAAAAGGTGGAGCGCTATTCAGAAGTGCGTGCCCCGTTCCTGAGTCCGAAGGCTATTTCCAGCCCGAGCCTGGAAGCCAAGGAGGTGCCGAAGCTGAGTGATTTTGGCTTTGAAGAGTTACAAGCAGATGAGCGTGCTGTTCTCCCCTTCAAAGGCGGAGCTATGGAGGCTTGGAAGCGTTTGGAACACTATTTCTGGGATACCGAAAAACTCTCCGTCTATAAAGAAACGCGCAATGGTTTGATCGGAGCTGATTACTCCAGCAAGTTCTCACCTTGGCTAGCACACGGCTGCATCTCTGCTCGCGCTATCTACGATGAGGTAGAGAAATACGAAGACGAGGTGGAGAAGAATGACTCTACTTACTGGCTCAAGTTCGAGTTGCTGTGGCGCGACTTTTTCAAGTACACCGCCATGCGTTATGGTACCCGCATCTTTCATGCCAATGGGATCAAGGACCAAGAC
The DNA here is from genome assembly GCA_039816955.1 of Bacteroidota bacterium. Taxonomy (GTDB): domain Bacteria; phylum Bacteroidota; class Bacteroidia; order Chitinophagales; family Saprospiraceae; genus Lewinella. Next base: position 21,843 of record JBCBWU010000071.1, on the reverse strand, counting down.
AAGAAATGGGGCTATCGTCCCCGAGCCATGCAAAAGTGGATTGATGGTGAGACGGGTGATGACTTCGTGGATGCGAATATGATTGAGCTCAAATCAACTGGCTTTATGAGTAATCGGGGGCGCCAAAATGTAGCCTCTTACCTAGTCCACAAGCTTAATCTCGACTGGCGGGCCGGTGCTGCTTGGTTCGAATCCATGCTCATCGATTACGATGTGTCCAGCAACTACGGCAATTGGATCTACGCTGCTGGGGTGGGTAATGACCCACGCGATCGGGTCTTCAATACCCAAAAACAGGCGAGCTTTTACGATAAAGGGAAGACCTATCGCAAGCTTTGGTTGCGTTAAACTTGGCGAACGGTACGCGCATGCGCGTGCCGTTCGCTCCTGGTTTATTTGTTTTGATTACGGCGCTCCTTCATCTGTTGCTGCATCTCCTCTTGTTTCTCCAGGTAGATCTCGTACTGTTCTTCGGTCAGTAGCTCCTCCATTTCTGCATTACGGTTGCTTCGTATGGATTTTACCTCGCGGTACTTCTTCATATTGCTCATGTCGCTGTCGCGGACCGCTATCATTTGTGCATTGTACTTACTGCTAATCGCTTTGAATTCTGCTTTTTGGTCCTCGGTGAGGTTCAGGGCGGCAAAGAACTCTTCCATGGCTTGGGCCATTTGCTCTTTCTCTGCGTCGCTTACCTCAGCGGCCTGAGATTGAGCAAAAATGCTAGAAGTACCTAAAGAAAAAAAGGCTAAGAAAAGGATGAAATTTTTTACTGATTTCATGGTGTTTGGTAATGAGGTTGGTGATTAAAGTTGAACCGTTTGGGTCCTTGTGATTTGTTTACAATGGCAAAGTTAGCCGCGACCCAAAGTGCGTGGGGCGAAAATTCAATTGAAGCGACTAGAATGGTAGGTGAAATGGGCAGAATGGAAATTGAGGTGATATTAGCTTGATGGAATTTGAATGGTGGGCGATGATTGGAACGAAACAATCGGAGCTAAGAGTAAGCATGTAACACCGCTATTTTTTTGTTTATTGCCGCAAACGATATTATGCTACAGAGATTTCAATTAGTCGCTATCATGGCGGTTCTATTTACTACCTTCTTGCCTGGGCAACGATTAGTATGGGTGGTGGATACTATCGCAACTGGACATACTAGGAATGACGATCGTATAATGCTTTTCAATGCGGACCAGGCATTTAGTTACTCCTATGATACGGGGGTAGTGACCGAATGCCAAGAGCCGTGGAGAATTTGCAAAAGTGTTGGCTGTGATATTGATGCACCGATTTCCACTAAAGAAATCAGCCCTTGTAATTCTCCTTATTTTAAAGCGTTTCAGTCGAAACGGTATGTAGCTGACTGTTATGATGATCGTTTAGCGTTTTTCGACTATGCCGATTCTACTTATCTCTATCTGGTTGAAAGCGGGGAGTGCCATTTTTTGGGAAAAAATGTATCGGCTGTAACACAGAATGATCAATATGTAGTAGTGACGGAAAGGGAGACCGAAGAGGTTTTTATCTATTTTTTAGAGGACAATAGATTAGTTGATTTTCCCCTAGAAGGTTGGCAGGTTCATGTCTGGGATGTCAATAAACACTTCATCAAGTATTCCATATCAGAAAAAGAAACTTATGGTGCTACGCACGGCGTTTATGACCTTGATTTCAATCCCATTTTTTCAGTTCATTTGAATGAATACCAGGATGCGCTTTTTAGATACGGAGGGAATGCTGACTTCCTGTATTTTCGTGGATTAAACCTGCCGCTTAGAGCGTTTTATAAAGACAAGGAACTTCAACTAGATAAGGAGATTATTGACGTTCATACAGACCTCGATACCGATTTTTGCGTGGTAGAGAATAGCAATGGGGAGTTTGGTGTGATGGGGCTAGATGGAGAGATTATCATTCCATTGAGCTATACTTTTGCGCAAGCAAGCTATGCTAGATTCTCTGCTAGAAAAGCAGGGTCACAATACCGGGTAGTAGCTTCCGATCTCTGGCTTTTGGCCAACAATGACCATGCCCTGTTATTAGACAAAAAGGGTAAAGCTTTAATAGAAGGTCCCTACGACCATATAAACCGAATTGATACCAACAGATTTGTCGTTTATGTTGATGATAAGACGGGAATCGTAGACTCTTTAGGGAACGAGATCATAAAGATTGACAACTACAACGGAGCAATCTTTCGATATCATGATTACTATGGTGTGAAATTCATATCCCTAAAAAAAGGGTACGGAAACCCTGGCGATACCTACAGTTTATTTGATATGGCGGGCCTGAAATTCGCAGACTGGGAGGTAGAAACTGAAACCCCCAGAGTGAATTCTATTGAATTCTATTTCAGATTGACTTTGCGGTTTTTACAGTCACTCTCAGAAGACCAGATAAAGAAGATTTCACGTACCGATGTTTGGGATGTAAGGAAATACAAAGACGGAGAAAATCAACTTTGTCTGGTCGATCATACTGGGAAGGAGCTCTTGTGTGGCTATAATTACATTATAAAGCTAGATCATTCAGATCACTGGTTGGTTGAAGTTGAAGACAAGAAATTCGGGCTACTAAAAGTCGAGTACTAGTGGAAGCTGCGTTGGGTTTCTAAATCTTCTCCCGTACCATTCCCATAATAGTAGCCTCCGCCTCATCCGCTTCCGCAATCAACTGCGCACCTTGCGAAAGCAGGCGTTCTTTAAATACCTCATCTTTCAGCCCTCCGGCGTTGATCTGTACATTCAGAAATGCACCGTGTATAGCCGTCCGCGCACATAGGGCACCAACGCCAGCGTCAGACACAGAGGCTTGCAGGCCGGTCTCCGCCATCGCGCGGCAGAGGGGGAAGATTTTACTGGCAGCTTCCATTACCTGGAACGGAATCGCCATGGCATTCTTGGTAGCTTCTTCGATGGCATCCTTACGGGCTTGCTTTTCGTCCTCACTGCCTTTCGGCAAACGGAAGGCCGCCATGACGCCTTCAAAGGCTTGGGTGTCGCGGTCAACCAGGGCAATGAGTTCGTCTTTGATCACCTGTCCCCGTTCAGCCCATTCGCTAAATTCGGCCCAGCGATCATCCCAGCCGCGCTTGTGGCTACTTAAGTTGGCGACCATGCTGCCTAGACCAGCACCCAAGGCACCTACGTAAGCGGCGATGGAACCACCACCGGGGGCGGGGCTTTCGCTGGCTGTTTCATCCGCAAAAGCGACTAGGCTCATATCTGCCAATGGGGTAGCCTGGTCTGCTCGCAATTGGTATTCAATAATCTTCTGCTGAGGATCAAAGGGGCCTAACTCGTCTAGTCCGAGCGATTTCACCGCAATCTTAATGATCTCTCCTTCACTAATCCCTAGCGAGCGTTGTTGCTGTGCTAAAAAGTATCTACCGGTATCCAACAACACCTGTAAGGGAACCATACCCACGAGCTCCGAGCCTGTTACGCGTAGGCCACGGCGAGTGGCGCTTTGGCGAGTAGCTTCAAAAGCTTCGTGCAGTGCTGTAGCTTTGGTATCCGTGATGTTCATGCTGATTTGTGCCACGCCGTATTCCTCGATGAACCAGCCAATAGCTTTCACGCCTTTGCAAGCACCTGGTACACGCATGGGCTCCCCATTTTCGTCCTTCACTACTGGGCCGGTAATGGGGTTGCCTTCGCGCTTGATGCGACCTTTTTCACGGATGTCGAAGGCCACTGAATTAGCACGACGTACAGAGGTAGTATTGAGGTTTACATTGTAGGCAATGAGAAAGTCCCGTGCGCCAATTACGGTAGCTCCAGCTCCGGCATTAAAGACTGCGGGGCCAAAATCAGGTTCCCATTCGGGCTTTTTGAGCTTGTCAGCTAGGGCTTCGTATTCACCGGCGCGGATGGTGGCCAGGTTTTGGCGTTCGGGTCGGGTAGCGGCGGCTTCGTATAAGTATATCGGAATGCGTAGTTCTTCGCCCACTCTGCGGCCCAGTTGCTTGGCCCATTGAGCAGCCTCTTCCATGCTCATATTGGCTACGGGTACGAGCGGGCACACATCTGTTGCCCCCATGCGCGGGTGCTCACCCTGGTGCTTGCTCATATCAATGAGTTCCGCTGCTTTTTGAATGCCTCGGAAAGCCGCCTCTACTACGGCCGCCGGTGCACCTACAAAGGTGACTACCGTGCGGTTGGTAGCGTGCCCGGGATCAACATCCAGTAGCTTTACGCCTTCCACGCTTTCGATAGCGTCAGTGATCTGTTTGATAATGGTGAGGTCGCGACCCTCGCTGAAATTGGGGACGCATTCGAGTAAGGCTGGTTTAGACATTGGTGGTTAGGTTGTTGCTGGCGCAAAGATGGTAATTGTGGGCGAATTTTGGTAAGCTTTGTGTTCAGCGATAGGTGCTAAAAATGTGCAAGAGATATTAATAGAAAAAGGAAGGACTCTACCCGAAACAGGGAAACTTCAGTGCAAAAGAACCTTACAGGGTTGGAATGTTCATTCCATTCTTGTACCTTTGCGCTATGACAAAAAGGGAAGCCATATTGCAGGCGGCCTTAAGGCTACTGACCGAAAAAGGGGTTCACGCAACGCCAATGTCGGCTATTGCGAAAGAAGCAGAAACGGGAATGGGGACGATCTATAATCATTTCCCCAATAAGGATGCTTTGATCAATGCGATATACGTAACCATTAAAGAAGACGAAAAAAGAATTTTTGTAGCCTTTGATGACCAAAAACCTTTAAGAACGCAATTTGACGAATACTATACGGAGGTTATCCAGTTTTTTGTTAATAATCCATTGTATTTCAGTTTTATAGAGCAGCTACAGGCATCTCCCATTATTACCGCTGAAAGTAAGGAAGTGGGGCTTGATGCTATTACTTTCGTATTGGAGTTGATCGAGAGTGGAAAGGAGAAGAGGGTCATCAAAGACATTGATACACAAGAACTGATGCAGTTTATCGGTGGCACAATTGTATCCTATCTACGGTCACGCTTACAGGACGACAGAAAAAAGGAGCCCTCGCTTCCAAATCAGCTAAAAATGGTTTGGGATGCGATAAAGGCTTAAAATTTTTGAACCTCTTTTGGAATGAACATTCACTCCAAAATAAATATCAACAAATGAAAAAGAACATTTTAATCACCGGAACCTCTACTGGAGTAGGCTTTGAAAGTGCCATTCTATTCGCGCAAGCTGGCTTTAAGGTCTATGCGACAATGAGGAATTTACAAAAAGCGGATGCGCTCAAGGAGAAAATTGCGGAAGCCAATTTAGAGATTGAAATTCTACAGCTTGACGTCACCGATAACGCTTCAATTGAAACAGCCGTCAATGCAGCTCTAGCTCAGGATGGTAAAATCGATATGCTCCTCAATAATGCCGGTGCCGGTTTTGCTAAGACCTTGGAGCAGGCCTCGCAGGAGGAAATCGATTGGGTTACGGATGTGAACTATACCGGAGTGGTAAGAACGACTAAAGCTGTGCTGCCTCATATGCGTGCGGCCAAAAGCGGACATATCATCAACGTTACCTCGGTTGGTGGTTTGGTAGGACAGCCTTTCAATGAATTGTACTGCGGCGCAAAGTTTGCGGTAGAAGGGTTTACGGAAGCGCTCGCTACCTATGTGTCAGCACCTTTTGGGATCAAACTCTCTCTTGTAGAACCTGGAGGTATTGCCACAGCCTTCATGAATAATGCGGTAGCGAAAACCGTAAATGAGAAAGGAGAATTGGCAACTGGGGAGTACGCCCCGATCTTTCAGCAGTACCTAGCCGGAGCGCAAAGCAGAGCGAGTAGTGGGGATACCTCATCGTTCCAAACTGGCCTTCAAGTAGCAGAAGTAATTTTGCAGGTGGCTCAAATGGAAAACCCACCCTTAAGAATTCGTACATCAGAATGGGCGGAGAACTTGTGTGACCTAAAAACACAAGCGGACCCTGATGGTACTCGTTTGGTCAACCAGGTGAAAGAATACTTTTTGTAATGGGGGTTTCTATCTACTGGCTATCCACCTCAGTGCTTGCTGGCCTATTACTCCTAAGCTCGTACACTTATTTTTTCAGTGAGAGCACGATCAGTGGTTTGAAAGACCTAGGTTTTCCTGATTTCTTCCGTATCCAATTGGGGGTACTTAAGATCATTGCGGCCGTAGTCTTGGTGATACCAAATGTCCCCACTTATGTAAAAGATTGGGCGTATGCCGGAGTGGGCTTATTCATCATTACCGCTATGGTGGCCCATATTGCGCATCGAGACTCGATGATGATCACCCTTTTTCTACTGGTGTTATTTGGTGTACTAGCAGTATCTCGATATTATCTGTAATGAAACATCTTTAGTTGTAGTCATAGACGTAAGGGTAGGCTTCATCGTGGGTCAAGACGATGAGGGTTTCTGGCGGAAATTTACTGATGGGGTCATCACCCAAAAAGCGCTGTAGGAAACGCGCCATATTATCGAGATGGGCGGTGTCTGAGCCCAGGTCTATATTGTTGGCAGCGGGGCGGTAGATTTCCTACGTCACATTGTGCCCATCGTTCAATAGGTCGGGTACGTAGAAAGTGAAGTGCGGTGATTTGCTCAGTTCATGGATTCGCGTAGCCTAAAACTAGACTACCGGCGAAAATCCTTAGTCGTTTTCGACTATAAAGAGGATTTCTGCCGGTAGTAACATTTTACTATTACCTGTAAATTCTTCTAAAAATTCTATTAGTTGTTCTATTACCTGCCCAGACATTTAATCTATACTTTTTTCTTGGGCTGCTATTTTAGTTTCCTTCTGTTTGCGTAACAAAGATGCGGCTGTTTTCCTGTCCGTCCACTCCCATCCTTGCAGTTTTCTGACTTCTAATTTTTTATCTAAATATTAATTTTGTGTTATTAATATGTTGATAATCAAATATTTGAGTTTATGTAATTGTTTATTATGTTTTTTTTTAAGGTCAGGTTTTGCTCCGTTTGGACTATACTCTGGTTCGATTTTCCCTGAATTTTGAACGTGATATAAGATTCGATCACGACAGTTTTAGCTTATGTCTTGGCTCAAGTGGATATTCCTATTCTTAGGCTTTGTACTGCTCTTTCGGCTTTTTATAGCTGATCTCTACTTTGTCCCCACCGATTCAATGGAGGGAAGCATTATTGCTGGGAGTTATATTCTGGTTGAGAAAGGAGGATATGGTGCCAAACTTCCCCGCTCGTTGCGGGAGATACCCTGGGTAGCGCGCCTTGCTCGTTGGACAGGGTATAATGTGCCGCTTTGGTCCAATCAACGCATGGCAGGCTGGCGGGATGTCAATCGTTTAGATGCGGTACTGACCGAAATGAATGGCATCAAAATTATCAAGCGGATTGTCGCGATGCCAGGAGATCAAGTGGAAGTGAAGAATGGCCGGTGCTTTATTAACAATAAGCCTGCGGCAGAACCCGCTGATTTAAAGTTTACCCAGACCATTTATTCTGATGATACGGAATTACTCCAGCAGTTGCGAACTGCTACGGAGGAACCATGGACCTATCTAGGTGATCGAACCTTTAAAGTAGTAGCGGATTCTTCTTACTTCGCACAACTGCGGCAATACCCAGCCTTACGGGTTAGGTGTATTGACCAAACAGCTATTGATGCATCTGAAGATCGGGGCATTTATCCCAAAGCCCGGCGGGGAGAATGGGATCGCAATAACTACGGTGTACTGACTGTACCCTACGAAGGACTTGAAATTGCGCTAGATACAGAAAGTTGGGCCACCTACTGCTGGACACTGGAATTGCACGAAGGAGTGGAAGTGAATTGCGAACAGCGAGAAGCCCCTTTTGTGATCAATGGTCAGGAGGAAAGTCGATACCGCTTCACTAAAGATTATTATTTCCTACTGGGCGACAACCGGATGGAGTCGTTCGACTCCCGCTTCTTCGGCTGCTTCCCTGAGGATATCCTATTCGGAAGAGTAAGTCATGTATTTAATTAAGAAATGGGCAAAAGAGCTACATAAACCGATAGCATATTACTTCGCCCCTGCTAAATCTAGAAAAATGAAAAACAAGCCTTTCTACCTTAGCCAATCATCTTACGGACTCCGCTTACATAGCACTTGGAGCATCATTATTCTCTTGCTCTTACTATTAGGTACCAGCCTAAGTTCTTGCTCCGACACCCCATCTGATATCCGCGAACTGATTGCTCTATCAGATAATGAGCAGGAATTAGAGGCATCAATAGACTACTTCAAAGAGGATTCACTCAAGACGGAGGCACTGTTTTTCCTGTTGCGAAACATGCCACGTAAAGGAACTAAGAATTATGTGGAAAGGACCCGCTCCAAAGAAGAAGTGCAGCACGACTGGGGGCAATACGAGGGCTATGACGAAGCGAAGAAAGAAAAAGAGCGCCTGGGTATTCATGTGCACCGCAAAGATGCTATTCCAGATTTGCAACAGATAACGGCAGATTTCTTAATTCGCAACATAGAAGATGCTTTTGAGCTCTGGCAACAACCCTGGGGAGTAGGCATCAGTTTTTCCGACTTCTGTGAGTATATCTTGCCCTATCGAGATCGGTTTGAGCCTTTGACTAGCAACTGGCGCAGCACTACCCGGAGTCTTCATAAGGATATTGCCGAAGGCTCCCAACAGGAAGATGGAAATGTTGAGTTGTGCGCACAGATCAATGACAGCCTGAAGGCCAATTTTGCGTTCAATTACAATTATACCCTGGGCGCCCCTTATCCTTCTATTCAACGACTCCAGGATCTTGGCGAGGGTCCATGCCCTTATATGACCTCACTGACCCTGTACACCATGCGGGCATTTGGGTTGCCAGTAGCACGCGACTTTGCTCCCTATTGGAGCAATATTCATCACTTCAGCAGCCACGAGTGGAATGCTGTCTTGGGGCAGGATGGCCAGTGGTATCCGTTCATGGGCTGTGAAGCCAATCCACGTACCTATCAACCCATTTTTCAGGCGCCGAAAGTCTTTAGGGAAACCTATAGTCAGCAGGAGTCTGCTATTCACAAGTTACTTTCACCAGAAGAGATTCCGGATCGCTTCCGCCGCAAAGACTTGGTTGATGTAACCAACCTCTACTATCCGGCAGGAGACCTCAGTTTGTCGGTTTCTTCCGACTATGCTCAGGAGCCTATTTTGTACCTCGCGGTATTCAACCAACGTCAATGGCGGGTAGCCTACTGGGGAGAAGTAGAAGCGGAGCAGGTAACCTTTAAAAATATGGCTCAGGGTGTGGTGTATCAATTAATGAGCTATCAGCCTAGTCGGGGGTATAGGCCCATTGGTGATCCCGTACTTTTTGATAAGAACGGCAGCGTACGTAGTTTCGCCGTCGGTGAGGCAGCAGACGAAGAGCAGATCGCGCTTAGTACTTTTGGTTTGGGGTCGCTGGGTAGTAATGACTACCGCAATCCTCTTACTGAAGGAGACACCTACACGCTTAATTACTGGACGAACGGGGAATGGAAAATATTCGATTCTGCAAAAGCAGTAGATGGTCTGGTGCATTTTGAGCAGGTTCCTGATGGTGCCATCTTCACTTTGGCCCGCAATGCCCTCAATCGCACCTCTGGTGAACAACTTTTTGAGTTGGTGGACGGAGAACAAATCTTCTGGTAGCATGCCATTGCACAAACAAATACATATTGACCTTCGGACCGTTGTTGCGCTTGTTTTGGGCTTAGCGCTTTTGGGATGGGTAGTAGGCATGTACTTCACGCTACCAACGATCAAAAGTGTCATTTACTACGAACGAGCAGCTTGGCTGGTATACGGTAGTGGAGTGCTCCTGGCAGGAGCAGCATTGCTAAGCGGTCGAAGAAATGGGCAACTGCTCCAACTGCCGAGCCAGGTATGGACACTAGCGGTAGTTTACGCTTGCTTCTTGTTGGTACAAACTTTTCTTCTAAATGGGGAAGTTGGCTTGAGTGCTTTAGCGCAAATCAGTACGCTGGCTACCTTCGGAGCACTGCTAAGCATTTTTCGGCATTACGGCAAAAGCGCTATTTGGGCTATGGCTGCCGTTCTTTTGGGGCTTCTGTCTATCGTAGTGTTGCATGGCTGTAGTCAAATATTTGGCCTGGCAGACCGTTCGACTCACCTGGCAGCCGCCTCGGGGTATTATAATAATCCGGCGCCCTTCGCAGCTATCCTGATTGCCGGCCTACCGCTCGCCATCCACTTCAGTATTCAGTTTTTGAAGACCGAAACCACCGAGCAATGTTGGCTATGGCTACTGGGTACTTGGGTGCTTGCACTAAGTTTTGGCGGTATCTTGTTGGTCCTCAAATTAGATAGTCGATCGGCTATGTTGAGTATAATAATGAGTAGCAGTTTTGTTTTGCTCTACCACTTCGGAGCGATCTTTAAACGCTTTTTCCAGAACCCGAGAACGAGAAAGGCACTATTGGCAGCGGCCATTGTGATCCCCTTTATCATCATGATCGGCTTGTTCTACATGCGGCCGGCCTCTGCTACCGGGCGCTTGTTAATTTGGAAAATCACGCTAACCGAACTCGTGAGCGAGCTGCCAATTTGGGGTGGTGGCCTGGATTACTTCCGTCAGTTTTACGCACAAGCGCAAGCAGATTATTTTGCCTCCGGAAAGGGTACTTCAGCAGAAATGTTGAATGTAGCTTATTCGCCTTATGCCTTTAACGAGTATCTGAAGATTTTGGTGGAGCAAGGCATTATCGGATTGATCTTATTCCTGTTGATCATCGGAATAGCCCTACGGAGTGCTGCCTATTCCTTGTGGAACAAAGCAGGTGAAAATCGCAATTTATTGGTAGGCAGTACGGCTGCTTTGATCGGTATTTTGGTCTTTGCGTTCTTTTCCTACCCGTTGAATGATCCGCTGATGCTGTTTCAGTTGTTTGCTGTATTGGCAATAACTATTGGTTCGGCAAGTCCGTCAGCAACTACAACAGACTTAGACGCTAAAGCTGCTTCGTCCCTTCGGATAGGGGCCAGCGTTGTCGTGTCCGTTTTTCTCGTGTTTCAGGCTTACCCGCAGGAGAAGGCTTATGAAGCCTGGCGCAACCGCTACCTCAATCATCCGATTGAGGCTGAGCAATTATCTTACCTGGAGCAGCTTTCTCCACAATTGTCCAAAGAAGGATGGTTCTTAGCTGACCTGGCGGAAGTGTATCATAACAATAAGCAGACGGAGCATGCGCTGACCCTATTGCTTACCGCAACTGAATATACCGCAGATCCGAATATATACCTGAAAATTGGGCAATATGCGCAGCAGCTGAAACAGTATGAAACGGCTGCGGGAGCCTACCGGAAGGTGGTGGATATGCTCCCATACAAATTTTATCCCCGGCAGATGTTGATGCATGCTTACAGTAGTGCTGGAGAACAGCGGAAGGCTCATCAGGTAGCGCAATCCATACTGAATCTGCCGGTAAAAGTCCCTTCCCTGGCTGTTGATAAAATCAAGGCAGATGCTCAGGAATTACTGGGAGGGTAGACAAAAATGAACCTTGGAAATAAAGGTCCTAAAAATTGAAAAAATAAGATAAAGCTTAACAAAGCTCCAGATATATTAGAGTGGATAAAAGCATCTTTACATTATCAAAAGACAAGGGTTAAAAGCGCCTGGAAAGAAGGCTTTAAAACAGGAAAAAAGATATTGAATTTAACATCACTCCAGAAATAATAGAGCCTGGAAGTTGATATTTGAAGTGTGAAAAATAAGTACTCAGGAATGCGTTTAGTAGTGTTCTGGTCTTAAAATAATTCGAAATTAATTTTTAAATCCATTTTTTCATTTAAATATTTTAACCATGAAAACGAAGAAGTTCTTCGCTTTGTTGGCTGGTGCTGCTATGTTGGTAGCTGCCGTTGCCTTCACAAACAATGTTTCAACTACAGCTGACGATTCACAAGCTACTGCTCTGTTTGTAGCAGAAGACAATGTGGCCCTAGCAGAAGGTGGTGGTACTTGTTTCTACCTTCCATTCTTCCACTGCTACCGTCAAGGTGGTAACCCAATCATGCACTTCCTAAACTCTTGGTCATAAGCACTTAGGGTTAGTGTGCAGATTACCTCCCTCAGCGTAGCGGGAGAAACTGCCTTAATAACTTCACTATCAAGCTAAAATTAAAACTAACTATGAAAAAGAAAGTATTGATCCTTTCTGCAATGGCTTTGGCCATGGTTATGACCATCGCATCAACTGATTCTAAAGCTAACAATGACGCTACTGCAATGTTCCTAAGCGAAGATAACGTAGCAATTGCTGAGAGCTCTGGCTCTTGTGTTTATAACACTTGGACCCTTTGCTGGAGAAGCAATGGCTCTGTTGAGTACACGAAGAAGTGGAAGTCTAGCTAGGCTACTAGCTATAAACACCAAACTTCGGGGAGCAATGACGCTCCCCGGAGTTTAAAAGCAAAAGATCAATACAGTTTTTAGTAATAGCAAAATGAAAATTAGAAATGAAAAATAGAATCCTTATCACATTCGCTTTGTTTGCAACGCTACTATTTTTCACCTCATCAACAAATACTCAAGAATCAACTGTTGCAACTACCGAAACTGCTGAGTTTATCCTGGACGATAATGTGGCTTTGGCGGAAGGGAGCAACTGCGTTTGCATGTATAGCCCATACAGCGTTTGTATTGGTTACGGAGGTGTTATAGTGTACAATATGAAACTTGTTTGCAGGTAGAGCTGCCCTGCAATATGGCAATAGTCATTGCCTGTTTATTACTGTGTTTATGTAGTAAGTATTAATTCGTAGTATTTAAAATTAAGATAGATATGAGAACTTTTAGCGTAATAGTAATCATGATATTATTGTACTCCTGCAGTACAACCGAGTGGCAACCTTTCTCAAATAAAGATTACAACACCTTTACAGAGGAAGCTGTACCTGAACTACAATCGGTAGTGTTGGAACCTGATGCCCACACCCTTTTTACCGATTCCCTGATATTTCCCGGCCGCTTGCTTACCGTTGGCCACTACCTTATTGTGGCAGAGAATAAAGGGAGCCATCCTTTCCACATCTATAACCTGGAGACAGAGGAATACATTCAGGCCGGCACCTTTGGGCAAGGTCCCAGCGAGGTGTTGATTGCCTGGAACATGTCACCTATCGATGAAGAAAGCTTCCTGGTACTGGATGGCATGCAAAAGAAAGTGGTGGCGTATAATGTCCAGGATTTGATCAACGGCAAGGGTGCCTTGTGGGAGAACAAAATTGACCCTCAAGGCCTCGCCGGCTGCCCAATCTATAAAGACAACAGCATCTTCTACCTCAAAGAAGTATCCGGTGAACAGCGCTTGTACGAACTCAATCTGGATACTCAGGAAGAAATTGGCTACGGTGCTTTGCCGGAAAAGGAAAATACCAGCGTGGCCGAGCATGTGCACTCGCAGGCTTTCCAGGCGCTGATGGCGCGCCGTGGTGATGACTTCGTAATCTCCTATCGTCTGGCTTCCTTTTTTGAAGTCTTTGACGCCAAAACCAATAGCTGGGAAGCTACTCAGGGACCAGACCAATTTAACCCCATCTACAAGCAAACTTCGCACGAAGGTTCTCCCATGTTTGCCATGATTGATGGTACGCGTAGTGCTTACCTGGATATCTGTGCGGGAGAAGAGTATACCTACCTGCTGTATGACGGAGATGAGTTGGATGTCAACAGTTTTGGCGCTCAGGGCAACACCCTTTTCATGCTGGACAGCAATGGCAAGGTGGTGAAAAAGCAAGAAATTGCAACAGATCTTGGAGCCATGACCGTGTATAACGATTCCGTCATCTACGGTATCCGCTATGATGTAGAACCAGAATTAGTGAAGTACGCACTTCATCCAACTACTCCTAAAGACGCGATCTAGCGCAATGAGTTTAATCCCGTTTCCGGTAAGTGCAAATTGCTGGAAACGGGAAATGCTCCAAACCTTGCTAATTCCCCAATATCATGGAAAAGTTAATTCCTTATTTATCTGCTTTTGTAATGCTACTGGGATTCAGTAGCTGCAATACTACTACACAAAATGATGCTGGTGACAACCTGGTGGCCGAAGCTAACCAGAGGCTGAACAGTATCAACGAGCAATGGAAACAGCAAACGATAGAGCTGGCGCAGGTACTTGAAAATCCTGAGATTACGATACCTAAAAATGGTGGATACACCATCATGGCTTATTATGATGCTGATTGCTCTACCTGTATTTCTGACCTGAAATCCTGGCAAAAGACCTTCATCCCTTACTTCCAGGAGGTGGATGCAACCACCGACTTCAAGTTCGTTTTGGTTACGGATAACCGTAAACAATTGGCCTACAAACTAGAGCAGGTTGGCCTGCCGGATGAATACATTGTAGTCGATGAAAAAAAGGCTTTCATCAAAACCTTTGACTTTGCTGACGAAAAGCCATTCAATACCTTTTTACTTGGCCCGAATCAAGAGGTGGTCTTTATTGGATCTCCTCTGATTTCTGACAATCTTAAGCGCTATTACGCGAGCAGTATTGCTGGATAAGGCCTTAGGAAATTACCCTTGAAGCGGAAAGGTGTACTGACTATAATTGCTGATACCTTTCCCCTGTACAATCATATACCAAGCCCCAAAAAACCAATAAACTGCGTTTTGAAATAGATGAGATCATTGCCCACTAGATAGTAAAAGGAACATTAGGAAACCGGGCAATTCAACAGATAGTAAGTAGTAAAATTTGTGGTATTATGAATTATCGAATAGTAGTAAGCCTAGCCATAGGCCTATCTATGGCATTTGCCTGCACCAATGATGAGCCAGCCTACGCCATTGCTACCTCCGAAGAGAGCCTGAACGTACAAACACCAGAAGTACGGATTAGCGAGGTAGCATCCGCCTCCTTTGCTATTGAGGTCTTTAGTAATGGCACGATAGAAGCCTATCGCAGCGCAGTGCTAAAATTTCAACAGGATGGATTGATTCGGCACATTGCGGTCGCTACCGGTGAGCGTGTAGCCCAAGGCGCCCTGATCGGGCAATTGGAAACCCAGGTGCTGGATATTGAACTGCAACAACAGCAAGCGCTCATTGCGAAAGCGGAGTTGGAATACCAAGACCTGTTGCTAAAAATGGGGTATTCTGTCAGTACGCAGGATAGTATTTCATCAGAGGTACACGAAATGGCCCTTATCCGCTCTGGCCTAATAGAGCACCGCCATAAATTAGCAGAACTGCAAGAAAAATATCGCCAGTCTGAGCTTCGGGCTCCTTTTGCTGGTGTAATGGGCAGCGTGGAAGCGCAAGCGCACAACCTTTCTACCGCTTTTGATCACGTTGGCATCCTCATGGACCTCAACCGGGTATGGGTCAACTTTAAAGTACTCGAAGAAGAAATTGGCTTGATTCGCAAAGGCGATCCCGTAGAGGTCACACCCTTTGGCCCAAACCAGCCGATCCTTTACGCCCGCGTAGAACAAATCAATCCACTAGTGGATGAAAATGGCTTGGTTGATGTACGGGCCTTAATTAAGAATAATCAAGTGAACTTGATCGATGGCATGCACGCCCAGGTTCGCATTCAAAAAAATGTAGGGGCACAGCTGGCTTTACCAAAAGACGCGGTGCTCAATCGTAACGGCAAGGATGTAGTCTTCCGTTATGCTGAAGGAAAAGCGCAGTGGACGTACGTAGAAAAAGCACACGAAAACCAGGACTCCGTGACCATCCGTAAAGGCTTGAAGGCGGGCGATCAGGTGATTGTGCAGGGCCATACCAACCTGGCCCACCATACGCCCGTGCGCATCGATACTACTACTATTACCACATTTTAGTTCTTATCTGTTTTTGGGCCGCCGGCCTTCCGAGCCGGCGGCAATTTTTAACCAAAAAACACTTTCACTAAGATGTCTAAGCTTTCTACAAAATTGGTATTTGGCTTATTGGTTATAGTAGGAGCAATGCTGGCACCATTTTTGAACTTCAAGCTATTGCCTGCTAATTTTGAGCCCACAATCCGCATTGACTACTTGTGGCCTAATACACCTCAGGCCAAAGTGGAGCGGGAGGTAACGGCAGTGCTGGAAGGGGTAGCCAGCAGCCAGGAGTTTGTGGCCAAAACGTACTCTGTTACCTACGATGAACGCGGTGAGATATTTGTTGATCTACAGAGTGGAACCGATCTGGATCATGCTCGTTACCGGATTGCTAACCTGGTGCGCCAAGCCGCGGCAACCCTTCCAGAAGGTGTACAATACCCAACCGTTCAACTCAGGAGTGTAGAAGAGGATGAGACGATGTTGCTCTATTTTGCCATCAGCGGTGGAGCAGATCCTACCGAACTAAAAGCTTTTTTCGATTCGGAATTACACGTCCGGATCGCTCAACTAAAAGGTGTAGAGAATGTACAGTTGGGTGGACTGCCACGGCAGTTTCTCAATTTGTACTACGACTATGATCAGTTACAACGCTTTGGCATCGGACCAGATGAGCTGGCTACCCAACTCACGCAACACCTACACACTAGAGGAATGGGCCGCGTACTTGAACATCAGCAAGTTGAAGCCGGCTTATTTCTGGTGCAGCATCAGGCTTATCAATCCATAGAACAGCTTCGCGCTTTGCTCATCAGTCTACCTGATGGCGGAAAACAAGCGTTGGGTGACCTGGTGGATTTCCAAACCACAACCGAAAATGAGCGGAACTTTTTTCGCGTGAATGGTGAGCAGACCATCAATTTTTCCGTCACCGCACACAAAAGTGCCAACCACCTGCGCATTGCAGCGAAGGTGAAGGATCTTGTCTCTGAATTGGATCAGGGGCGAGCCGACCTGGCCATTACCCTTACCTACGATGCAACCACCTACCTAAAGAATGAACTACAGCAAATTGGCTGGCGCAGTGGCTTGTCTTTACTGGCTCTTTTACTAATCACCATTTTGGTGTATCGTCGCTGGGCACCGGTATTGCAGTTATTCCTGTCGCTGCTCACCAGCTTGTCCATTGCGATCATTGTCTACAAGCTACTGCAAATTGATATTCACCTGTACTCGCTGCTAGGGCTCACAGTTTCGGTGGGTTTTGTGATTGACAACTCTATCATAGCCATTGATCATTACCGAGCCAACCGCAACAAAAAAATCATTTTACCGCTGTTGGCAGCTACGCTAACCACGATCTGTCCCCTGCTACTACTGTTTTCGCTGGAAGAAGAGATCCGTAAGAACCTCAACGAATTTGCCCTGGTAATTGCTATCAATCTCCTTTCCTCTTTACTGGTAGCCCTTTTCCTGTTGCCAGCATTGGTGAAATCCAAGGCAAAGGCAAAGGCTTCAGCTGCGCAGAAGCAAGAAGTTAACTCCCCTTCACGAATGCTCACTGCTTATGGTTGGGTAATCCAGCGGCTGAGTCGGTTCAAAGTGGCTTTCGCATTGTTAATCTTGTATCTCTTGGGGTCGCCACATACGTTCCTGCCAAGCGCCTTGGAGTACCAAAACACTGCTGCCACACTTTACAATCGTGCCTGGAGCAGCGACTTCTATCAGGATCGGTTGGAACCCATTTTAGACGCTCACTTCGGTGGCGTTTTGGCCCTTTTTGCCAATACCACAGAAGGGCAAAGTTTTCTTACACCTCCCACGCGGACCCGGGTACAAGTGAATGTTCAAACCCCAGCGGGCTCTTCCATTGATTATATCGACAAAATTTGTCGCCAAGTTGAAGATCAATTGAAGCTGCTAACGACTGTAGACTTGTATGAAACCACAATTCACGACAGAAACAACGCCCAGCTGAAAGTTTATTTCAAGCCAGAGCAGGAAGCAGGCAATGCTCCCTTGCGAGTGAAAGGGGCACTGGAAGAACTAGCTACCAATATCACCGGTGCCGACCTCTTCATTATTGGAGTAGGCAAACCCTATAGCAACGCCATTAGTGATGCTGCTGATGCTATTCTGGTTATCAAGGGCTACGATCAGCAAATGCTACGCGAACAGGTGGAGGCTATTCGTACCGATTTACAGCAACATCCAAAAGTGGGCCAGATACTGATCACCAGTGAGCCTAACTGGCAAATAGTACGCAATGCTCAACTCCGGGCAGATTATCTCCCTGGACTCCATGCACCACACCGTATAATGCACACCTTACTCGGGCAGTTTAGTAGCCGCGAAATTGGCCAACATACGATTGACGAAGAACAGTTTACCCTGCGCCTGCAAGCCAGTGAACTACAGACTAAAGACAAGTATTCCTTTGACCACCAACAGTTTGCTGCTTCCGATTCCACCGCCTTTAAGGCAGATTATGCTATGCAGCTGAAGCGTGGAGAACAAGCTGGGAAAATTGTCAAAGACAACCAGCAATATCAACTTGTACTACAAGTAGGCGTCAATGGCACCAATGCCCTGAAGGACGTAATCATGGAGGAAACGCTGAATAAATGGCAGGCTCAATTGCCATTTGGTTTCAGTATGTACGAGGATAAACCCATTCTGGAGCGCAAAGCAGACTGGCGCTTGATGTTAAGCCTCTTAGCGGCACTGGTGCTCGTGTTTGCGGTCTGCGCGATCCTCTTCGAATCTTTACGCGATGCCTGGGTGGTCATTTGGAACATTCCGGTCACCTTTGTGCCCGTCCTGTATGTGCTGGCGCTATTGGACATAGGACTTGATCAGGGTGTTTTTGCCGGCCTGATTTTACTCATTGGCTTGCTTATTAATTCCGTTCTGCTGATCATTTATGAGTTTCGGCAGCAACTCAAGCAGCGGGAGCAGACCCAACTTGAGGCTTATCTGCGGGCCTTTCGGCATAAGATTTTACCAGTAGTAATTACCGCCCTTTCAACGGTGGTAAGCCTACTGCCGTTCGTCGTCCAATCAGAGCAATCCTTCTGGTACAATTTTTCGATTACCGTCATCCTGGGTCTGGTATTCTCTACCCTGGCCATGATATTGCTATTACCTGTGTTCCTATTAAACTATAAGTCATGAAAAGTGCTATTCTCTTCCTGATCCAGCGGCCCGTGGCCGTGCTCATGAGCACCTTGCTGATCGTCGTATTAGCACTGATAGCGGCTTTTCATACGCCGGTTTCTCTATTTCCTGATTTGGATGTTCCTCGGGTAGTCGTTCGAATTGCCAATGAGGATAAGAGCCCAGCGGAATTTGAGAACGCTATTGTGCAGCAGTTTCGCAATCATTTGCTCCAGCTTAAAGGGGTAGATGATATCTATAGTGTGAGTACGGAAACAGAAGCAGAGATCACGCTCAAGTTTGACTACGGCACCCAAATGGATTACGCATTGCTACAGGTCAATGAAAAAATTGATCAGGTGCTACCCAACTTGCCCGATGTAGTGCATCCAACCATTACCAAGTACAGCCTATCTGATTATCCGAGTTTGTATTTAGCAGTACAACCGCAGGGAGCGCATTCGCCGGAGCGTTTCTTGGAGATGTCAAAATTTGTGGAATATGGCCTGAAAAATCAATTGGAGCAGTTGGAGGCGGTGAGCATTGCGGATCTAAGTGGCGTGGTGGGTACGTACTATCAACTCAATGTCAATCAGCGTCGTATACAATCTCTGGGTTTGAACTTGCAAGACATTACGCGGACGCTCGAAGACAGCAAGGTACAAGTGGGCACCATTGCCCTGCGGCAGGGCGATTTTGTCTTTGATTTTAACCTTGATCAGTTGGTTGGCTCACTGGAGGACATCTTACAGCTTCGACTAGGAGTTGAGCATCGGAGTCTCCGACTAGCGGACCTGGTAAACGTTCGGGAACGCATTCGCCCCGAAAGCACTTATCTCTACAATGGGCAACCCGCGATCAGTATTGCGGTAGTCAAAGATCCATCGGCCGCTTATGCCGATTTTACCGCGCAAGTAGGGGAGGTGATCGACCATATTCGTCAGCAGCATCCTGGACTTGTGGTTGTCAATACTGAAGATCATCAACTGGTCTTGGACAACACCATTCAGAATCTACTCAGTAGCTTGGTGTTAGGGCTGATTTTTGCTTTGTTGTCTACTTTGATCTTTATCCGTTCCTTCAGAATCGGGCTATTATTGATTTCTTGTGTAGGTGCTGCCTTGGTGGTCAGCTTTCTCTTCTTTTACCTGGCTGGCGTATCCTTCAACCTGGTTTCCCTCACCGGTTTAATATTAGGCGTTGGCTTAATGATTGACAACGCCATCATTGTCATTGATAACATCACCCAACATAGCCTGGGTAAGAAAGAGCCCGCCGAGGGTATTGCCACCGGAACGGCCGAAGTAGCACTTCCTTTGTTGGCTTCGGGTTTGACGACTTGCGCCATTTTTTTTCCGTTGTTTATGATCAGTGGTTTGGCTGGAGTACTTTTTTACGATGAAGCATTGTCCATTGCATTTGGTCTGCTATCCTCCTACATCTGCTCACTGACCTTGCTGCCTACCCTGTTTCAGTTGTTTTTCCGGCAAGGCATTCAAAAGAACTTCAACCCACTTGCCGGCTGGTATCACCGGACGTTTGCGAAAGCAGAACGCTATTTTAAACCCATTGCCTTGGTGTTGATGTTGCTTACCGCTGGAGGTGCTTACATGGGTGGTTTTGTAGCGCTGGAAACGGCTCCGGAGGTGGAGGAAGAGTACCTGGCTAGTAAGGTCTATTGGAATGAAAATATCTCCAATGAAACGGCTCAGGAACGCTTGAAAGTTGTACTTCACACGCTTGCGCAAAAACACGGCAGCGAGCTTCAATCTGAAATTTACCTGGGGCGGCAAGATTTTTATGCTCAAACTAAGCGTAAGGAAGTCCGCAACTTTGAAGGCTTGATTTACCTGCGTCCTAATGATGTTCAACAAATTCCGTTGCTTTGGCAGGATCTTCAAAAAGAATTACTGGGAGCTTACCCTAAAGCGCGTCTGCGGTACCTGCCGCCCGAAAGCATGCTGGCTACCCTTTTGAATGAGGAAGCTTATGATTTACAGATCATCGCCCCCAATGAGGAACAGCAGCAGCAGGTGGTTGGATTATTGCATACGGCTTTTCCCGAACTTAGCCTGCACTATCTGGCCCACAATAAGGGCTATCAATTGCAACTCGACGAGCAGCAATTGGCTATTTATCAGATTAATAGAAGCGCTTTGTTGGATTTTGTCCGCTATACCCTGGGCGGGAAGTCCTTGTACGACCTGCAACGCGGTAAAAACAGTATTCCTGTATTACTCAACCACGAATTGGAAAAAGAAGCCTTCCTCAATACGCAATACCGCACTGATGCCGGCGACTGGGTATTACTCAACCAATTGGTGGACTTGCTACCGACCCTCATTCCGCAAGGTATTGAAACCATTAATAACCAGCGAGGCTACGTATTGAATGTAAAGACCAATGCTGTTCCTGCTGAGATGATCATGGAACACATCCAGGCTCAACCCGAATTGGCTACCGCATGTCGCTTTTCTGGTAAGTACGAGCGGATGGCAGTTTTGCAGCAGCAATCATTCCTGATTTTGGTAGTTATTATTGTCTTGCTGTACCTGATTTTGGCCATCCAGTTTAATGCTCTGAGTTTGCCATTGATCGTGTTGCTGGAGGTTCCTGTCTGTATTGGAGTGAGTCTGCTGGTGCTTTATGCTAGTGGGCAGAGCCTCAATATCATGTCATTTATTGGCATCCTTATGATGGCCGGAATTATCATCAATGATTCTATTCTGAAAATCGATCTCATCAATCAGTTGCGACGCAACGGCGCATCCATTGACGAAGCTATTCACAAGGCGGGAGAGCGGCGTTTATCCTCTATTATTATGACCAGCATGACGACTATTCTGGCCGTCAGCCCCATGCTTTTTAAGAACGATCTGAGTGCTCAATTACAGATCCCCTTAATTACGCCCATTATCGCAG
>JBCBWU010000070.1:0-31562 GCA_039816955.1 Bacteroidota bacterium | reverse complement strand
GAATCACATCTGCAGCTTGAAATTCTTGATAGAGCGAATCAATCTCTGTCACCCACAAATAGCAACTGGTGTTTTGAGGGAATATGGGGTTGTCGCAATGCCAAAAGTGGATGGCGATCTCGTCGCGTTTAACGATACCGTAGTTTGCGTCGCACCAGCTGCGCCTAAATCCCAGCTTGGTTTCGTAAAACTCCACTAGGCGTTCCACATCTAGGGCCGCAAGTACCGGGTCGCTTGTAGAAAAGGACATACGAAGGTATTTATCAAAAAAAGTGGCAACGGTTGATGCCGCTGCCACTGCTAAGGTAGGTTAGCTACCTATTCAAGTATAATGCTGAAGGGATTATTCCTGTAGTTTTTCCTCAATCTGCCGCAAACGCGCCTCCATCTGATCTAGGCGTTCCTGTTGTGCTTCTAGTTGACTGGTTTGCGCATCAATTATCTGCTGTTGCTCCTGGATAGCTGCTATGGCCAAAGCAGAAAGCTGATTATAATCCACTAGTAGGGTAGAGGAATCTTCTTGCGCTCTTTTTGCCGTTTCCGTCACCAATTCTGGGAAGTGTTGCTGGAGCTCCTGTGCTAGAAAGCCCATGTACGTTTTCTCCGGTGCTCCCCGATAGTTGTACTGTTTTGGCTGAAGCTGCATTACTCTGCTCAGGGTTGCTCCCAGTGGTGTAATATTGGTCTTGAGGCGCTCATCAGATGTAGCGCTGTAATTCCCGCTAACGTGATCAAACATACCCCGATTTAACCCATCGAAATAAAGGCTGAGCTCACCGCTATCAAAAATGTAGAATTCCCAATTTGAAGTGGGGACTGTGCCGTTGAAAATATTCATGCCCCACTCTCCACCGGTCCCTGCCGCGTTCTGTTGTATGCGTAAGGGATAATTGCTGCTATCATCTGTTCCAGGATTATAGCCGACATTGAGCTGAGTAGTTTCCAAAACAATTGGGCTTAAGCCACTCCCAGCGGAACTTGCGGCTCTTACGCGTATATCATTAATGCTGGTCCCAGCATCTATTTGCAAGCTCGTTGCTTCACTTCCAATTTCCAGGGCTCCACCTATGCCGCCACCGATGGTAGCTGCGGGGATACCCCATCCTGTATCCAGGTTATCACCAATCACCAGTTCTTCATCAGGGGCTATGTTGTAGATTCCCACGTTTCCAAGTATTTCAATAGCGGTGCCTTGGGTATTATGCACCTGCATGGCTGCTGCCAGTGGATCTCCACCCTCCACATAGAGCCCAACTTCGCTTCTACCGTCATTTGCATTGATGTAGGCTTTCGTACCTAGCGCTGGCCCAAGGAGGTCAAATGGGCCTTCGGATACAGAAAGTCTATTGGTCTGTACTTCTCCGTGGAACCAATGTGCCCCTCCAGTTCCCAACGAACTCGCTTGAGGGTAAGCTGTGACCTGATACAGTGGATTGGTATACGCTCCGCCACCACCGGCTGCGATGTACCATTCTTCTAAGCTAAAGGTGCTGTAGTTATTAAGATTCTTCCCACTGGTAAGTTGTATGGCGTGATCAGCATCTGGTGTATTGAGTTCCAAATCTAAACTGGAACCCGATACGAACGGATTGTCAGTTCCGTCAATGTTGACCTTGCCGTAGAGGATGTGCTCCTTATTGCCAAACTGACCATAATAGTGTGCTTCGTGCAATAATTCAGGGTCAAAAGGATTGATTTCTTCGGTGGTGTCATAATCGTATTGAGCTAAGAAGTAGCTACTTTGATCTTGCTGTTCGTCGTAGCTGCTACTCATTTGTATGGTTTGCGCAATTCCTCCGGGGCCTGCAGGAAATAGCTGCAGTGTAGAAACACCAGCTCCGCGCCCTTGAATAGAGACAAAATTGTCAAACTGGGCCAGACCGGTCCACCGGTGGGTGTACACGCTACCGATTAGCCCGGCGTCCTTGCGAAGGCTGTACAGCTCGTAGCGGTTTTCGTTATCTGGGGTACTATTAAGGATGTCGTAATCATAAAGCGAAAGTTGGGTATGATTGAGATCGCTAAAGTCCGCTTCCCAGAGCCAGCCCAAATAGGTGTCCTCGTCAAAGGACTGACGAAAAGCCATACTGCTTAAGCCTCCACTGTTATCTCCGTTCAGCGTCAAACGAGTCCGGTCAGTATCGGCTATTTCCACCTTGTCCAGTGGGCTGTCCGTACCCAATCCAATCCGTCCGGTTCCGGTTCTTAAGGCGAGCCCATTAGCGAGTGAGGAGCGAAAATACCCCCCTGTACCACCTGCTGACCCATAGCCTTGTACCCCGTAACCCGTTGGTGATTCCGACATGCCATATACACCTGCATAAGAACTCGATAGGTTCACACCATATATGCCATGTGCATTACCACCTTGGCCTATCACACCAGCATGATTACTGATGAGGTCTCCGCCGTTCAACCCAGTACTACCGGCAAGACCATAACCGGTTAGGGTGTTGGGGTTATGCAAGTGGAGCAGTGCAGTAGATTCTTCCTGCTCACGGAAGTATGGAATGCTTAGTTCGGTATTGTATGCTCCGAGGTTGACGATTCCTCCACCGTTGCTCAGCGTTAGCTGATCACCCACTAAGCTAAGGCTCTGGAGTTCGTTAGTAGGGCTAGCATCATTGGCACTGATTAGATCACCGACGATACCAATCCCGGAGCCTGCAGTATAGCTACCTGCCGGTCCCTGCGGCCCTGCTGGACCAATTTCGCCTTGCGTGCCAGGAATGCCCTGTGGGCCGGGTAGCCCTTGCTCTCCTTGTAGTCCGGCCGGACCAGTATCACCAACTGGCCCTGCTGGTCCGGGGATACCTTGTGGTCCCTGTGCACCCGTGAGTCCTTGCGGCCCTGTCGGCCCTTGCTCGCCCTGTGGACCGATCGGCCCCTGTGGTCCAGGATTACCCTGTGGTCCGGCCATTCCCGCTTGTCCTTGCGGTCCGCTTGGTCCAGTTGCCCCCTGTGGACCCTGAGGACCTGGTACGCCTTGCGGGCCTTGAATTTGACCTACATTGGTCCACATGTTGCCGTCCCAAACGTAGCCGTCACCATTTGCCGCTACAATGTATAGGTCTCCTTCTGTATTGCCGTTCGCTGGTAAATCGCCTATGGTGGATACGGTAGCTTGAATAGATACTCCGGTTCCATCTTGTCCGGCGGGGCCTTGCGGGCCAGTTGGACCTGGTATACCTTGTGGTCCAGGTTCTCCTTGGAGGCCCTGTGGGCCTGCTACACCAGCTGGCCCAGCTACGCCTGATGCTCCTTGTGATCCTGTTGCACCTGCCGGACCTTGTGGCCCTACTGGACCAGTCTCTCCTTGTGGTCCCTGAGGTCCGGCGGGACCAGGAGTACCAGCTGGAATATTGATGGTGTTTCCATTGCTGATACTGAGTTCGCCGTTAGTGGCATCAAAGGATAGGGTTTGATTGTCATTGCCCTCACCAATTTCGAGCATGACAGAATTGCCATTGGTGAGGGTTAAGGTTTGCGTGATTGGGTCGTACTCCAACTCTTGCAGTTCATCGGTGGGATTTCCACCGCCGCCGTTGCCACTTTCTCCGGCGTAGATGGCGTAAGGAACAGATAAAAGTTGGCTAGTGCCCAGGTTCAGGTAATTGGTGCCTCCATTGGGATCGATATCAATTTTGAGGTAATAGGGGTGATTGGCCCAGTCTACGTCTTCCATGCTTCCGCTAATCGGACTGCCGTTGCCAATGGCAAGGTCAAAAACGCCGAGTGGGCTGGTGGTAATGACATGACGCTCGGAATAATCAATAAAACCACTGGCGCCGTCGCGGACCATGCTGACCCGTACGGCTAGGTTGGCGTTGTTGTAGGGGCTACCCATGGCGTCGCGGGCTACGGCTTGGAACTTGAATTGTTTAGGTGCTTGCGCGGAAAGTGTGATGGCCGTAAAAAGAAAAAGGAATAAGCTTAAAATCTTATGATTCATGATAGGAATTTTAGTAGTTCAGTTTTAGGATTTGGAAAGTGCCTTGGCGTCCATTGTCATCGAGTAACTTTAGATGATAGCTACCAGCGGGTAGTCTGCTGAAGTCTATAAAGCCTTGGTATTGGATATCCTCGCGCTGCCCGATGAGTCGTCCTGCACTATCGTACAGTAAGGCCTGAGTGGGAGTGTCCGTTGGGAGTTGAATCTGGACTTGATCAACAGTAGGGTTGGGATAGATTTTGACCTCCCAATTGGCAGGTAGTAGGTCTTCAGATGAAACTAGTAGATCATAGTAGGACCGATGAAATCCTTCACCAAGCTGAACATCGGTACCGTATTCTGCTACCGCTATCTCACCTACCGTGAAGTGCAGACTGCCAAAGATCAGATTGTCATAATAGTCACCACTATTACCGATCACCGTCCTGGGGAGGTCTTGTGCAGCTAATGAGAATATTCCTAACCCTAAGGCCAAGCTTAAGAGGTAGAACTTTGGTTTGGAAAGTAGGTGGTGGGACCTTTTAGAATGCATGGACAAATAGTTGATTTGCCCTTTTGTGTGCAAAAAGGAGAGAAGGTCAACATTCCCAACTAACTTTTTTTCTCAGCCTTAAGATTAGGCAGAAAGAAATGACTTCGTAGAAACGCTTAATGGCACTTGAAGTAATCAAAGGGCTCTAGACAATCTAGGCAGCGGTACAATGATTTGCAAGCAGTGGATCCAAATTGAGCAATCATAGTCGTATTGCGGCTGCTACAGCGGGGGCATTCCACTTTCTTATCATCCTGAAAAAGGGCGTGTTTATCTACATTCCCAGGTTCCGGTGGGGCAATGCCGTAGGCTTTTAGTTTTCGCTTACCGGACTCGGTCATCCAATCTGTAGTCCAGGCCGGGGAGAGGACGGTGGTAACTTGCACAGGATCGTATCCGTGCTCTTGCAAGACTGCCCGGATGTTAACTTCAATGGTGTTCATGGCGGGGCAGCCCGAGTAGGTGGGGGTGATAACCACTTCCACATGCCCTTCATTGGTTTGCTTTACATCGCGAACAATGCCCAAGTCGGTTACCGTTAGCACGGGAATCTCAGGGTCACTCACCTGTTCCAGGATGTCCCAAACAGCTTGTAAATCGAGGGTTGTTTGATCTGCCATGACCAGTTGTGATTAATGCTATATGTTTAACAAACAAACGTTCGTTCGGGTTGCAAGTTACAACTTTTTGCCATGACTCAGTAGGGTAGGTACAGCGAACTTATCGTCGCCGTACCTAGCTGAAATGCTACTGCTTAATCCATTGTTGATGACCAATGTATTGGCCATTTTGATCTACTACTTTTAGCCAGTAAGTACCAGCAGCTAAATCTCTGGTATCCACCTGTGGTTCCTGCCAATTACCGCTACGAACTAGTTGCCCCGTACTGTTGTAAAGATGCCATGCCCCTTCCAATGGGGTATCTCTCCAGAAGAAGTAATCCGTTCCTGGATTGGGAAACAAGCTTAGGGTAAGTTCGGGGAGGAGGTTGTCCGTATCCGTAAACAGCATACAATTGATGGGGTCGGGGAGGGGTTGATTGCCGAAAACACCACCTTCATCACTACCTAAAAAGGTAACATCACAGTTAGGAGCAACGGCAAATCGCCAGGTGTAGAAATTATCGCAACCGTCGAAACAGTCATTCCATTCGTAACGAAATTCGTAGAGCCGATTCCCACTTTCATCCGTATTGTAACCGATCTGGCCCGCTCCGCCAATCAATAGATCTGGTTCTACGTATTCGATGCCCGGCACGCTACTGCTGATGGAATCTGCCAGCGCAAAGATGTTCCAGATCTGATCACTGTAAAGGACTCCGGCACCAAAGCTCAAGTAACCCTGGAGCGAAAAATTATGCTGTGCTAGGAGTGTGTCCAGAATTTCATTCCCGGTTAAGGTATTACCCGCTTCCCAGGCTGCGGCGATTGGCGAATCTGTGTCAATACCGATGATCATACCAAATACCGCTGGTGAGTTCACAACATCATGTACACAGTAAAGATTGAAGGCTGAGTCGGCTTCCGGTAACTCATTCATGGCGTTAAGAATGGCCGCCATTCCTTCAAAAATACTATCCTGTACACTAGCAGGAATTTCGATCAAGGCATTATCGGGGCTGTTTTGTGCTTGCATCCGTTTCATTGCTAAGCCTTTTACATCCTGGTCGTAGAACGTTCGTAAAGCTTCGGGAACACTACAATTGGAAGGGACCTGCGCAGCTGTCGTTAGGTAGCACAGCAATAAGAATAGACTAGATAAGTATTTCATTTTTCAAATTTTGGTGATTTCCACAGTCGCATAGACGGTCCGGTAGGATAGCTCGGTTGGGTTTGCTGACTTACAAATTTTCGCTTTGAAGATACTTGATCACCGGCACTTCGCTTATAAGAGTGAATCATAAAAAATTATTCATTTCTATATCTAATTCTCAATTAGGTGATTACATTTGCAGCGTAAAGATGAAGAGTACGCGCTCTTCTAACATCAACCGCATTTCACTTACTTCTTTTTTTGATTTTTCTCGTGCCGCTTTGGTTACCCTTTCGCGTATTGGGCAATCAAGGTGTGTACTTATTACTTCATTCATACTACTGTTTTTGAATTATGAAAATTCGCAATCTCATTTTGTTTTTTGCGCTCTTTACTATTGGCGCACTTAGTGCTCAAGTTGCTCCTGTAGCGGAGCTAGATCTACCCGGAAACGGTAAAAGCATCAATATTCACGATTTTACCGGTATTCCGGTTATTCAAACTACGGAAGCCTACGTTGCCGTTAACCCAGTGACCAGAGAAGAGCTTTGGCGAATGGACCGTAAGCAAGGTGCCGGTACTATGGAAGCCCTGGGCGGAGACGTATCCGACTATTTTGATATTCTCAGTACGGCTTTTGCCTACGTAAATGGCTCAATTGTCAATGTTGTCACTGGAGATGTACTTGTTGACGGTGCAGCTGATGAAATCAAAGGATTCTCTACCTTTTACATTGTACCCGATGCCGACTTGGTATTGGTAGAACTACAGGCCAAAGGTGCAGTGCGCCTGTACGGTCTTGACCCCTTTGCTATGGAAAAGAAGTGGGGTGTACAACTCCGTGAGCAGAGTGGTTTGGGGCAAGCTGTAGGTTCTTTAGAGACGGATGGTCCTGGCCCCTACGTGATTCCACCACTATTAACTGCCGCCGGAAATTTGCTTTACCACAACGACAAGTTCCTGGCCTCTATCGACTTGAGCAACGGTAACCTACAGTGGAATAACAAGTTAAATCCGGGCTACATCTTCCAAAATGATGACGCTACAAAGTTATTGGTAGCGGAAAAGCGTGGCGGCCTGGGTGGCGCTATGACAGGTGGTGGCGACGGTGGCGCTCCCCGTAAGTTTAGCAAGTCTCTTTATTTGCTTGATGCTAGTACTGGTGAAAGCCTATGGACCAAAGGTGATAGCAAGATGGACGGTAACATTCAGTTCATTATGCCTTACGATGGCGGCTACATGGTGGTACACGACGAGGGTTTCAATATCTACGATTACACTCCTGGAAAGCAAGCCGAAGGCCGTTGGAAGAAGGACTACTCTGAAAAAGGCATCAAGGACATCATCGTACAGGATGACGGTTTGATGCTATACTTCAAAAATCGCCGTATGTTGATTGACCCAGCAACTGGTGATGATGTTTGGAGAAAGGCCGAAAAGCTTGAAAGAGAACCATCCGCCTTCTTTATGGCCCGCCGGACGGGCGAAACCCAGGTAGGTGACAATTCCTTTTACCGGATGGGTAACCGGATGATCGTTAACACTAATGGTCGCACGAACTCTTACAACTGTGATGCTTACGACTACGACGAAGACAGCAAGCTACTCGTAATCACCGATTTCGACGAAGAAGAACACGGTGGTGCAATTAAGGTTGGACCATGGCCTCACAAGGCCTGGGCCGTAAATATGGAATCGGGTGAAACCAAGCGTACCGGTTACGGATTGCGCAAATCAGTGCAAGGCGTATCTAAGGTAGAAAATGGTTACTTCTTCTACAACGACCGGGCATTTGCGCTGGTGGACTTTGATGGCAGCAGTTGGACCAAGGTGAAAGAGGAATATTATCCTGATCCATCTCGCGGAGAACGCTTCCTGAAAGGAGCGGTTGGTACCTTGGCTTTGGGTGCTGCCTCTGTACAAAACGGTTTGGCAGGTTCTAGTGCCGTGATAACTAACGATGCCGGTGCGGTTAACCGTTACGAAGCTCGCCAGAATGCGCTCGAGGGGACTGGTGACGTAATGGGAGATATGGTAAAGCGCCGCCGCGTAGGTCGCGTGGAAGCAGAGTTTGCCTATTTCTTCGCCCGTAACGATGACAATGATTTGGTACTGTTCAAGATTGACAAGGATACGGGAGAGGATGTGAAGCAGTATCCTTTCAGCGATAAGCAGCCCGTTTACGAAGTCGATAATGCTTCTAGTCAGCTGTTCTACATCGTAGACAACAAGCTGCAAGTTTTTGAGCTGTAATTGCAGCCATCTGTGATACTTTCAGGCCGCGCCTTCTGCTACAGGAGGCGCGGTTTTTACTTTCCCACTTTGTTTCTAAACTTCTGGGTACTCGATCCAACTATCCAGTAGACTTACCGTTTTATCAAAGAAACAGACGTATTGCCAATGGCTATTCCTTCGGTTAAGAAAGTTCAAGAGCTTACCGGGCACAATGGAGCAATCTATGCGCTGGCACCCGGGCCAGAACCCGACACCTTCTTATCCGCTGGAGGGGATGGTTGGATTGTGCAATGGTCATTCAAGGAAAAAGATGAGCAAGGAGCGCTATTAGGACGCCTGGTGGCCAAAGTAGATACTCAGGTATTTAGTATCGCCTATATTCCCACCACAGATACGGTAGTGGCAGGAGATATGAATGGCGGCGTTCACTGGCTTAATTTAAAGGAGGATCGTCCCAATCGGCACTTGGCACATCATAAGAAAGGTGCATTCGGTTTTCATCTGCTTGATGATGAACTCTTTAGTATCGGCGGAGATGGAATAATTACTCGCTGGGATGTGTTACGTCAGGGCAGTATCGAAAGCTTGCATTTGAGTAGTCAAGCACTACGGTCAATTATTGGCCTTGACACGCAAGGAGAATTATTGGTCGGGAGTAGTGACCATAATATCTACCGCATCGGTATAGCTGATCTTGATCTGAGAGAGACGGTGAGGGCTGCCCATGATAACTCAGTTTTTGCTTTGCAGGTTTCTGATTCCAATCCAGCAATGCTCTACAGCGGAGGGCGTGATGCACACCTTCGACAATGGTCGGTAGGCCCAACCCTTACCCGAAAAGAGGCCCAACCCGCTCATTGGTTTACCATTAATCATTTGATAGCGGACCCTACTGGTACCTTGCTTTTCTCCGCGAGTCGAGACAAGACCATTCGCATTTGGGATCGTCGCACCTTTAAGCTTCGCAAAACCTTAGACGCTGCTCGTGATGGCGGGCACGTTAATAGTGTGAATCGCTTGCTATGGATAGAAGGTACTTCTTACTTTGTAAGTGCCAGCGATGATCGTGTATTAATAGTCTGGGAAGTAGGCTAGGAGCGTCGCTCAGCGCTATTCTGTTCCTGGCAAGAAGGGCACAAATCGGAAAAGACCATGATCTTCGGTGGTCCATTTATCTTCTGCTACCCTTGTTATTCGCAGCATCCGCTGACTTTCTTCACCGACAGGAATTACTAGTTGACCTCCAATGGCTAGTTGTTCTTTTAAAGCAGCAGGCACCTCTATTGCTCCTGCAGTGACGAGTATACCGGCAAAGGGCGCCATTTCCGGAAGCCCCTTATAGCCATCTCGATGGTAGGACCGAATTCTATTCAAACCTAAAACCTTAAACATCTGCTGGGCGGACTGAAAGAGTGGACGATGTCTTTCGATGGTAAAAACGCGAGCGCCCATCAGTGCCAAAACAGCCGCTTGGTAGCCACTGCCAGTACCTACCTCCAATACTTTATCGCGGGCTTTAATCCCCAGCAAAGCAGATTGAAAAGCTACCGTATAAGGTTGGGAAATCGTCTGATCACAATTAATGGGAAAGGGCTTGTCTTGGTAAGCCCATTCTTCGAAGGCCTTTTCCAGGAAAAAATGACGAGGGAGTTGCCCGATGGCATTAAGAACGGCATCATTATTGATACCTTTTGCCCGTAGTGTGGCGACGAGTTGGCGGCGTTGACCTTTATGTTTGTAGGTATCCTGCAAAAGTGATTGTGCTTTGGTCGACACTTTGGTGATGGTGGATTGTATTGGGCCGACCGCCTTCGGTGGGCCCTGACGATTCCACCAAGGTGGAATATCAGGATTCTGACATCGAATTCTATTCGATCGTCAGAGCCCACCCTTACCAAGGCCGGGGCATAACCTCATTCCGCCCTGCGGAACAAAGCATGGGATTCACACCCTTTGTCATGATCAATCATCACAAAGGCCATCTTAATCCTATCCAGTTGTCAATAGCTAAAATTGTTCTGTTCGTTTACCGACTGCGCTGGTCCGCAGAAGTCAGCCGGCGTTTTGGTCTAAGCGGATATGCTATGACTGAGCTGAATAACAATTTTAGCAAAAATATGTGTCAATTGCAAGTGATTTGCAATTTTTTATTGGTAAGTACTGTTTAGACCCCCAGGTCCTTCATGATTTGATCAATCTTACCGTCTAGCTGCGTCTCCGTTTCGGCAAAGGCCGCGGTATTGGCTAGCGGCGTATTGGTGCTACAGTAGAATTTGATCTTAGGCTCCGTACCAGAAGGACGAGCAGAAATGATACTGCCATCTTCGGTAAAGAACTGGAGTACATTGCTCTTAGGGAAATCCAATTGATCAACTGACCCATCGGCATTGGTAGAGGTACCATTCAGGTAGTCTTTGATAACACTCACCTTTGATCCACCCAATTCTTTGGGGGCATCCTTGCGGTACTTCTCCATGAGGGCGGCAATTTCCTCCGCACCACTTTTTCCTTTCTTGGTGATGGCAATGAGCTTTTCCTTGTAGCAGCCGTATTCTACGTAGATGTCCAGCAGAGCATCCCAAACACTGCGGCCTTGGTCTTTATAGTAGGCCGCCATTTCGGCAATCATAGCGCAGGATACTACCGCATCCTTATCACGAGCGTGTTCACCTACCAGTAGTCCGTAGCTTTCCTCGCCACCAGCCAAGAATGTCTTTTGGCCCTGCAGGGAGGTCATGATTTTTCCTATCCACTTAAAGCCAGTCAGTGTGTTGAAGCATTCTATGCCTTTAGATGCTGCCATTTTATCAATCAGGTAAGAGGTCACAATCGTCTTTACGATGTATTGCTTACCGGTGAGTTTACCACTTTCCTGCCAAGCCGTCATCACGTAGTTGATTAATAAGGCTGCAGTCTGATTACCGTTTAGTAAAACAAAATCACCCTCACCATTTTTGATAGCAATGCCCACGCGATCCGCGTCTGGATCATTGGCCATGACCAATTCTGCGTTGGTAGCCTTTGCTTGGTTCAGTGCCATGGTTAGCGCTTCTTCCTCTTCCGGATTAGGATATATTACAGTTGGGAAGTTACCGTCCACTACCATCTGTTCTTCCACTAGTTGTACATTGGTGAACCCAAAACGCTCCAGTGCGGGAGGAACCAAAACGCCACCGGTACCGTGGATAGGTGAAAAGACGATGGCTAAATCGTGTTGATTTTGAATGGCTTTCTTAGAAATGGAAAGTTTCAAAATCGCCTCCAGGTATTTTTCATCCATGGCTTTGCCAATGGTCTCTATCTTGTCTTCTTGGGCCGTAAATTTAATTTCGTCTACACTCTGGATCTTGCGAACCTCCTCCATTACATTTACATCGTGTGGACCGGTCAGTTGGCCACCGTCGGCACCGTAGGCTTTGTAACCATTGTACTCTTTAGGGTTGTGCGAAGCAGTAAGCATTACGCCACTTTTACAGCCCAATTCACGGATAGCGAATGATAATTCCGGCGTAGGGCGCAAGCTTTCAAAGAAGTAAACGTAGATCCCGTTAGCGGAAAAAACCTCTGCTACTAGTCGGGCAAAAGTGTCAGAGTTGTTGCGACAGTCGTAGGCAATAGCCACCTTGATTTGCTCATTGGGGTAGAGCTGCAGCAGGTAATTGGCTAAACCTTGCGTGGCCATCCCGAGCGTGTACTTGTTGATGCGGTTAGAACCCACACCCATGATGCCACGAATACCACCAGTACCAAATTCTAGGTCCTTATAAAAGGCGTCGGTCAGCTCTGTATATTTTTCGGCTGCTAGTAGATCGCGAATGTGCTTTTTACTCTCCTCGTCGTAGTTACCATTGAGCCACTGATCAATATTCGCCTGTACCGTTGGTTCTAAAGCCGATGCCGACATTCCGTTTCATTTTTTTGTGTGAACGATGGGAGGATTACCTTCGATGACTTCCTCCGCAGTAAAGTTACCCAACCCTTCAATAAGTGCCTTGCATTGTGAATGAAATTTTTTTATCTTTACAACAATATAATTCTACTGCACCCGTTTATGAGGTGTAGTTAAATAAAAACCAGTCGATCCGAACTTTACATCATCATCAGGATCGCCAAAGAATAATAACTGGGGTTTAGTTTTCTATTGTGAAAGTGCAGTTACTACTGCACTTTCTTTTTTTTATCTTGCCTGCCACCACAATGTCCATTGCGGAGGCTAATCCAACTACTGGAATCTCTGCTGCCAAATAAAACCAAGATGGTTGTTCGACCTTTTGCTGCTGTGCTTTCTCAACCGAAGCAGATTCCTGACTACCCCTCCTTTCTGGCTCAAGTGAAGGAAAAATTTATCACTTTCCGAGATCAGAAATATTTCTCTGCCTCCCGGCCAGCTGCCATGTACGTTTACCAAGTCATTGAAGGGGGACAATCTCGTACCGGACTCATTGCTGCAGTATCTATTCAAGATTATTTAGAAGAAAGAGTAAAACGCCACGAACATACCTTGGTAGCGAAGGAGGTGAAGCAGGCAGAGCTGTTATTGCAGCGCCAAGCTGTCGTTAAACCCGTTTTATTGGCCCACCGGCACCATCAGGCGCTGGCCGATTTATTAGCCAGCTACACCAATCAACATTCTCCCGTCCAGGAATTACACCTACAATCTCCGGATGAAACGCACCGGCTTTGGGCCATTAGTGATCAGGAAGAGATAGAGTTGATTCAATATTATTTCGGGCGCTATATTCTCAATACTTACATTGCGGATGGTCACCATCGATTCAGTGCCATTGCCCGCCTCTACCAGCAAAGAGAAGCTAGCCAGGAGCATAATCCTTACGGTTACTTAATGTGTGCCTTGTTTCCCGAAACAGCTTTGCAAATTCATAACTTCAATCGGGCGGTGAAAGGCCTAAGTGATGGTAGAAGTGCATTGTCTTTTATGGCTTCCCTATCTCGCTTCTTCAACATCAACCCTTTAGCGGAAGCGCGTGAACCCTTGCGCTCACATGAGATAACTATGCTATTACAGGGTGAGTGGTTCAGTTTACGCTGGCGCGAGAAGACCCTCCAACAAAACTCAGCGGCTGGTCTGCCCACATTAGACGTTTCGATGCTCAATTACTATGTCTTGCAGGAAGTTTTAGGCTTCACTGATATTCGCAATGACAAGCGCATCAAATACATTGAAGGGCCCCGTGGGTTAGCTGCTCTGGTTGAAGCCTGTGAGAATAAACCAGTGGCTGCTTTTTGTTTGCACCCGCTTGGTTGGGACTCCTTCTTTCGAGTTATTGATCACGGCTTGGTACTGCCACCCAAGAGTACTTGGTTTGAACCTCGTATGCGCAACGGTATCGTAGTACAAATGATTGCTGCTGAAGAATAATCACTATCTATCGGATTCAAACTACTCATAAGTATTCGGACTAAAATTTCCACTTCCGAAGGCGATTTCTTTTCCTGCTTCATTATAGGCGGTAGCCTCCGTTACAAACATACTCTTAGGTCATCTTAGAAGTTCGTTCCTAAGTTGACGTTGATTAAACCAGACTCTTCTTCAGAAAATCCTAAAAGGACACTCAAGGTATAGGAGCGGCTCAGCGGCACAATGTAGAACCCTCCACCATAAGACTGCTTAAAGGATTCCTGAGCATCTGCAGTGGGATCTTGTACAAAACCACTATCGTAAAAGGTTCTAAAACCGAGCACTACCGGTAGCAGGGTATTGCGCCACAAAGCGACCGGAGCACGAAACTCAAGGTTGTAATAGAAATAACCCTCTCCGGTAAAGCGGAAGTTTTGGTAGCCACGTAAGCCTTCGTTCATGCCCAAGTTGGGCAGCCGATAGAACGGCGTTTCTCCCTGCGTATCCGCCCAACCCACACGAGTAGCCAGTGTAATAGGGTACCGACGTGTACTGAAAAAGAATTCCGCTGCTAGCTTACTCACACCAAACTCTACATCATTGCCGTAGCCCAGCTGCTGGCTAGCCAGAAAACGAAAACCGCGCGAAGGGAATACCGGATGATCCCGAAAATCAAGCTCCAAGCTGGGGTGCAGGTAAGCCCAACTCAGCGCCCCCGTACCAAAGAATGAATCATTCCCTTCGAGGATAGTACCCTCGGTATCAGTGGTCAAATTATCCTCGTACCCTAGGCGTAGCTGGAAAGAACTTCGCTGGCGGAAGATGCGACGTAAAGCGACTTCGCCCTGGTACCGTTGTAGGCTCACCAGATAGAAGTTGTCGTCAAAAGCTGCTTCGTCTTTCAAAGTGTTGTTGCCAATACCGAAGAAGAAGTTGTAGAAGGCAGGACGCTCTACCTGAGCCATCGCCAGAACATCCCATTTGTGCAGTACATGATGCCAGTCACCCTGATAGGAAAGATTGAAGTTGCCTAGCGTGCTAATGGAACCTTGTACCCGATGCTTGCTGCTGTAATCTCTACGGGTAAAACTGCGCCGGGTGAACTGTGCACCCCCTCCAAAAGATATACCCGCAAAGGTGTTGAAACCGAGTGACGCAATTGGTAGATAGGTATTGTATTCGTAAGCGTCGCGATGGTAATAGTACAATTCGTCGCGCCAGTTATCCACGCGCTTACCGCCACTCTGGAGTTGCACCTCGGCCTTGGGCGATTTCTCATACACCCAGGTGTGTCGGCGTTTTTGATTGATATCCGAATTATCAGTGATCTGGTCTCTGCCTGGGCCACCAATGATACGGATTGGGATGGCGTCACTGGCCTCGCCCTGAATGTCAAAAACATCTGCTTCTCCGAGACCGTAAATTCGAATCTCTTTGGTTTCTTCAGGAAGAAAAGTCCGGTCGTAAAGGACACGTCCTTTCTGATCACCCTTTGGATCAATGATCCGGATATGGGTACTGCCGTCTTCCTTGCGGAGAATGTTGAACTGCTCTTCCTTGTTCGTTCCCACTACATCCGCGTAACGGGCGTGGAGTTCATAGTATTCCTCTGCGTAGGCCGTGAGTTTATCCAGTCGAGTTTTAAGCTTTTCGCTGATAATTTCGCCAGAGATGGGTTGTACCTCTTTTGGCAAGGTAGCAATGGCGGTATCAATTTTTCCTTCCGATAATTGCGCCTGAAGGTATTGAGCTTCCGCCAAAAAGTCTTTCCGCTCCAGCGAACTCAAGAGCAGCCGGTCCATGTGACGCGCTTGAAAGGTGAGGGAGCGAATATTGGGATCTTTAAAGCCAAAATTTTCCAGATTAGGAACCGCCCACTGCCGACTGGCCAACCAGGGAAAGAAGCCATCTAGTTTGGAAAATACATGATCCCGATCTCTGGGAATTGGACGAATAATCTCCTGTCCGTTATCCTGTTTAAAGCCGGCCCATTTCCAGTTGTCTTCGTGTTTGCTCCAATCGCCAATGAGGATGTCAAATAGGCGCGCGCGGGCAAATTCGTGAGCATCAATACTGAGGTCCTGATCGTCATAACGTTCATCGAAGAGCTCAAAGCTTTTATAAATATTATCGGCTCCAAAGGTGCCGGGGCGTATTTTGTTTTTGCCTTTTGGACGTACCTCCAACATACCCAACATGCCACCAAACTGATCGCGGAATCGGCTAAGTCGTGGGATATCCCCCAAAACATAAAGTTCGGGCTGTGCGTGCAGAATATCGACCTCGTCCAGCAATCGAGACACGGGCATGGCTCCGTAAGGATGCTGAGAACTGGTTTGATCACGGGTGATATAGGCAATAATAGTATTGCGCAATTCAAGATTGAGGGCCCCAGCTGGGTCTTTATCCACAGAGCGGAATACAAAGGAACGACCATCCTCCGCCCGCAACTTTACCGATTTGGTTTGTCGTCCTCCTCCGCGCTTGGTAGGGGAGAGGCCGCCGTAAATGGTGTCAAGATCAAGCAAAGGGACCCGGACTGGTTCGGTCCAAGTGGTGCGGTAATGATCGCCGAAAAAGAAGCGCCTACTACCGCCCACTTCGTATTGTGGCCCACCAACAACCAGCGTATCAGCCGGTAGTATCGGTTTGATCAAGCGGGCTGGGTCTACTTCTTTAAGACAAGGCTGATAGTTGGGGTTAGGTGGCGTGGTGGTATTTTCCACTGGAATACAAGGCTGGTCGAAAAGCATCAATCTCCGACTAAGAGCGATCCCTTCTTGGCTCACTTCATTAAAAGTGTAAGTCACTCGACCATCAGCCTGAAGGTCAATTACACTAAAGCCCACCTCTTGGGCAGCGAAAATGGCGGGTTTGTGCTGAGCCACCCAGCGTGCTTGACTTGGTGCTCCACTGTTGATCAAATAATTATTGCGATACTCTAGTACTTGCTGATTCGGCTCGTGACTGCTCAAAAAAAGCAGCCCTTCGTGCTGATAAGTCAGATCAGTAAGTGCTTTGCCAAAGGGGGCGAATTGAGCGTTGTGAATCTCTTCCGGTCTACCAATATTTTGCCGATAGGCCGTTTGTATTCCTCCCCAAAGCGGTGGAAAGAGATAATCGCTGACGGGAAACTCTCCTCCGTAGCGCCCTTGGGAAGCAAAAGGATAGTGCCCCGCAATGATGATGTTCTTGTCGAGGTTCTCTTCTACTGCATCGTTCAATTCCTCAAGGATAATGGCGGGTTCGGCAAATTCGCAATCGGCATCAGCGGGCAGTGGTTTGCGAAAAGGATGGTTCCACCATTGAGTATTGAGTAGGAGTACCAGCGTAGACGATGATAGCTCAAGCATCTCTGGCCCCGGGCAGCCAGACGGACTAGACCAGTGTAAGTTCTCCAGCTCCAACTCTTCCAGAAAATCCTCCAATGCTCGTACCGCTGTCCAGCCCTGAGGGCCACTCTGATCCCAATCACGGTCACCAGGAAGGAGGTAGTAGTGAACTTCGGGGGTAGATTGCATTAAATTGATCAGCGGTGCCAAGGGGGTAAAGGCATCCGCTTGTTTAGCAAGAATACCTTGCCCATCTTTCACAAAATCGCCTGTAAGTAGAACGGTGGTGGAAACCTGGCTTGAGCTCAAGTATCCTTGTAGGGCACTGAAAAAGGTAGGTGAAGCATCAGCGGTGTTACCCAATGTGACGATCCGTTCCTGCGCCCCTAATAATCCGGGGATATACAGGAGGAATAGCAGGAGGTAAGTGCTTACAAAAGAGCGGGTGATAGCTTGAAACATCATCTAATGTACTAAGGTATGCCTTGCTCAAGGTAAAGAAATGATGGATTGCTAATTTTTTTCTACCAGATGGTCGCGCTGGTACCACTACTCGGAAATAATGCCCCTTGAGTCAACCTATTTCAATGTTGAGTTGGTTTTCTTTTTGGGGTGAATAAAACCTATCTTTGCCGCCCCTAATTGAATCTAACCAAAATACCAAGACCAACATGCAAGAAGTATATATCGTCGCGGCCCTGCGAACACCACTCGGAAGCTTTGGCGGCGTTCTGTCCAGCATTGCTGCTCCGGAGCTTGGCGCAACGGCGATCAAAGGCGCCCTGGAGGCGGCCGGACTTACCGCAGAACAAGTAGAGGAAGTTTACTTTGGTAACGTTTGTAGTGCTAATTTGGGTCAAGCCCCCGCACGACAGGCCGCCCTCAAAGCTGGTATTCCGATCAGCGTACCTTGTACTACCGTAAATAAAGTTTGTTCCTCTGGCATCAAGTCGGTAATGATTGGCGCACAAGCCATCATGACCGGACAGCAAGATATCGTTGTGGCGGGAGGTATGGAAAGTATGTCCAATGTGCCGTATTACGTACCCAATGCACGCTGGGGGAGCAAATATGGCGACCGTACCCTAGTAGATGGCCTGGCAAAAGATGGCCTCACGGATGCCTATGACGGGCAAGCGATGGGTATTTGTGCCGATGCCACGGCCGAGAAGTATAACATCAGCCGGGAAACGCAAGACGAATATGCCATCTCAAGCTATAAGCGTGCAGCGGAGGCTACCAGCCAAGGCTGGTTTAAAGATGAGATCGTACCCGTAGCTGTTCCCCAACGCAAGGGCGATCCCGTAATGGTGGCAGAAGATGAGGAATACAAGCGAGTGAAGTTTGAAAAGATTCCTAACCTGCGCGCGGCCTTTACCAAAGGTGGTACGGTAACCGCAGCTAATGCATCTACCATCAATGATGGAGCTTCCGCTATTATCCTCGTGAGTAAGCGTAAGGCGGAAGAATTAGGCCTTAAACCATTGGCTAAAATCGTTGCCTTTGCGGATGCTGCACAGGAGCCACAGTGGTTTACTACCGCTCCTACTATCGCTGCACCGCGTGCGCTGGAAAGAGCTGGAATGACTTTTGATGATGTCGATTTCTACGAGGTCAACGAGGCATTTTCGGTGGTGAGTCTGGCTTTTGCTCAGGAGTTAAACGTAGATCGTGAGAAAATGAATGTATTTGGTGGTTCAGTATCCATCGGTCACCCACTGGGTGCTTCCGGAGCTCGGATTTTGACCACGCTGAATAACGTATTGAGTCATAAAGACGCATCCGTTGGTATGGCTGCTATTTGCAATGGTGGAGGCGGTGCATCTGCTCTGATCATTGAAAGAGTATAGTGATTTTAATAATAAAGTGGCGATTTTCAGCAACTTACGAAGCGGAAAATCGTTTGCTTTATGCTTCTATCTAGAAAACTTAAAAACAGCAGAAAGTCATGTTTTTTAACTTTTTTGATTACGAAATAAGCTAATTTCCATGATTTGGTACAGTGAGTTTTCCACATTTTGGTTAAAATTGTTGGAAACTTGCCATGATGATGTACATTTGCTGTAGCCACTTGAAACGACACCCCTGATTTGTATCAAGCTAATTCGCAAAAAGAGCTTTGAGAAATTACAATTTTGCCCCTAGAAACTAGAATGAAACTGCGAATGGCTATTTGTTGGCTAATTGCAAACACTTATGAGAAGAGAACGTTACGTTTTTAATAAACAAACGCTCCGTTACGAAAAAGTAGTAGAACCGTTAAGCACGACACTTTTAAGAGTCTTCGGATTCGTTTGTGCGGCTTTATTTACGGCTTTCATCTTTACACTGATTTCACATCAGTACTTTCCATCTCCAAAAGAGAAAGAGCTTCAGGCCAAAGTTGAGCGCCTGGAGGGTTTCCTTGAGAATGATGTTGAGCAAAAGATTAGCGAAATGCAGGGTGCACTCGATAATCTACAAAAGCGCGACGCTTACGTTCACCGGATGACTTTTGGAATGGATCCTATTGATGAGAACATCTGGCAAGGTGGTATCGGAGGTCACGACGCTTACCGCGAGTTTGAAAACTTTGGGCAGTCTGGAGAATTGATGGCCGGTGTTAAAGGCCGCATCGATCGCCTCCGGCACCGAATTAGTTTACAATCTCGTTCACTAGATACTATTGTGAATCTAGCTCAGGACAAGGAGACTTTGTTGGCTACTATGCCTACAATTAAACCAGTTCGGGCGGATTTACTATCTAAAAATCTTCGCTTATTATCTGGTTTTGGACCTCGTCTTCACCCGGTATTCAAGGTGATGCGGATGCACAACGGTATAGATTTCACAGCTAAGACAGGAACTCCAATTATTGCTACCGGCGACGGTACTGTACACCGTGCAGAACGCGCGGGTGGATTTGGTAACCTTGTAGTGGTTCGCCACGGAAACGGCTACGAAACCTACTATGCTCACATGAGTAAGATCAATGTGCGGAAGGGCGAAAAGGTAGAACGTGGACAAGTGATTGGTCTGGTAGGAAGTACAGGTACTTCTACTGCTCCACACTGCCACTACGAAGTACACTTCCACGGTAAGCCAGTTAATCCACTCCGTTTTGTGATGGATGGCTTAACGCCGGAAGAATACAAAGCATTGACGGAAGCAGCAGAAACCGTAAATCAGTCGCTGCACTAAACAGAACGAAAAACTCTTGTAAAAAAGGCTCCTCTCCGCTCGGGATGGGAGCCTTTTTTTGTGCGCTCCGCAAAAATAGATACGTGCTACGGCCACTTTCCTTCCGGCTGCAATGACTGATGTCAATTTTTATACTGATTTTACTCACCGAGCTAGATGTTACGCTAATATTAATTTTGCTCATACGGAGTCTGGGGCTTGTAGATAGTCCGCAAGTATCCCTAATTTTTCACTGGACCTAAGCCAAATAAGATGCCTACTATTCTCTTTCCTACTGATTTTTCTGATGCGGCCACCCGTGCCTTTATCTATGCGCTGCGTTTAGCAGAAAAGTTAGAGGCCAAGATTGTCACCCTGCACGTGTTTGACAAACCAGACATGAGTGGCTTCACGCACATTCCGAAGACTCTAGAGGAGTTTTACAATTCTATTGATCTGTACGAATTTGAAAACTACCGCGATGAGGTTCCAGCACTTGATAAAATTCAGGATGAGCATAATTTGAATGCCGTTCAGGTCACCCATACCTTGCACGAAGGTGATACGGTGGAAGTGATTTTAGAACGCGTGAAGGAAGAAGATGCCAGTATGATTGTCATGGGTACCACTGGCGCGCGAGGATTGAAAGAAATTATTCTGGGGAGCGTAGCGGGAGAGGTATTGGAAAATGCTTCTTGTCCGGTGCTCGCGGTACCGGAGCAAGCGGTCTTTGATGGTGTGATCAATAATATTGCCTTCACCACTTCTTATCAGGATGATGAAATAGCTGGCTTCGCTAAAGTACAAGAGCAGTTTGCGCAGTTCAAGCCGCATATCCATTGTGTCAATGTTGACCTGTCGCATACCGAAGAATACCATAATCGCATGGATGGATTTCAAGAAGCAGTTGGCGAAGCTCCTAATGCTTCCTTCCATGTCCTGGACGGTACGAATTTCCAGACCGTACTTACTAATTTCCTGGACCAGATGGAAATTGATATCCTCGCGATGGTTACGCACCAACGCACCTTCTTTGAGGAGCTGTTTCACTACAGCAAAACCAAGGCCCTTTCTTACCACAGCCGCACGCCGATATTGAGTTTGCCGGAGGGGATATTGTAGGCTAGCGCTAATTGCTTTAGGTTAATTTCTTTTGCTAGCTGACGGTCAAGAGCCGGAATTCTATGTCCTTCCTAATCCAGCGATTACCAGTTTTAGGGTTGAATCGCCAACTCTTGATATTGAGACGGTTGAGTTATACACGGTGGCAGGACAAAAACTAGCCCCCCTGCAGTCCAATGAACAGCGATTTGCAATAGTAAATACCGATCAATTAGCGGCTGGCGTCTACCTACTACGCGTCACCTTTGTAGGCCAACGTGCAGGGGTACGGAAGGTAGTGGTAACACCTTAGGGGGAATGCTTGTCAATGGGGGCTGGAGCCTTCACTTGCGATGGTTAATCTCAAGTGAGCTCGGGAGTATTGTTACCATAAAGTATTGACTTATAGGTGTTTTGCAAATTTGTTGCAGCAATATTTTACCTATCTTTAAATTCCCACTTCCCCTCTATACACCTAAGGAATTGTCTCACCAAACCCATATTTACTATGACTAATCGTCAAACCTCACGACTATTAATTGGTCTCCTTTCTTTGTTTATTATTGCTTTTCTGGCCTGCCCACCACCCCAACCTCCATCGGATGATGATGTGGAGGTAGTAGTGGATACGACCTTCCATGGGATGTGGCATTTCTATCACGCCTATCTTGCGGATTGTGCCAATGAACGCTATGTTGATGGCGAAAGCAATGCCTTATCTGTACTGACGGATACTGCGAAAAATCGGATTACCAGAGCGATTCAGGATTCGGCCATGACGAATACCTTCGGTACGGAAGAATTAGTCTGGGGTCCGGTACTCGCTGTGGATAAAGTTGATTCAGATCGTTCTGATGAATACGTGTCGGAAAACCTCTTGTATTGTTTGCGTTTAGTAGATGATGGGGGAGTTACTTACTCTGTGGGTATTGCCGGTACAAATGCAGTATCCAGCTATGATTGGCTCGATGAAGATATTGCTATTCAAGATACGGTAGCCTGGTCAGCAGGGGGAGGTATTTCTCAAGCTTCCAATACTGGATTGAATAAACTTCTGGGGCTTCGTGACAATGGAACAGGGATTGATTCCTTCCTACGAAACGCTGTTCGCACCAGCGCAGATCCAATTCAGGTAGCGGTTG
Source organism: Bacteroidota bacterium (assembly GCA_039816955.1). Classification (GTDB taxonomy): domain Bacteria; phylum Bacteroidota; class Bacteroidia; order Chitinophagales; family Saprospiraceae; genus Lewinella. The sequence continues at coordinate 8,998 of JBCBWU010000070.1, read as the reverse complement.
CCGGTCATAGTCTCGGTGGAGCACTTACCCAGGTCTTATCCTCTTATCTGCAACAAGAGTTAGATGCGGTGAAAGCAGGCACCCCGGTCACTGCTTGGGTCTATGCTGGACCCACCGCCGGTACAGCAACATTTGCGGATGCGTTAGTTAATCAATTGGCGGGATACTTTGCGTACAATAATACCCGCGATGTAGTGCCTCATGCCTGGACAACGGATACTTTGAAGCAGTTGTGCTCTATCTACACGAGTCTCAGCATCTGTGATACTGCCATTCAAAACAGCCTCCTGGTAAACGGTTTAGTACGATTCTTAATTGGTCGTTCAGAAAACGTACCCTACACGGCACCTCCCGGAAAAATCACCTACTTCACAGGAGAGCCCTTACTGATGAGTGATACCATGGGCTGCGGGGTATTTTATTCAGAATTAAGCGAAGCATGGACTTACTCTGATTTAGGAGATGTTTACAGTAATCTGAATACGCTTTCGGCGCAATGCCAGGGGCCAACTACTATTTCTGAGGAAGACTTTTATCAATTTGCCTACTTCCTGGCAGAATTGGGCGAGCAGCACGTAACGGCCTATTATGATTACTTCCTAACCGGGTCGCCCGTTTATGATCGCCTTTCGTTGTACGTACAAGGAGAAAGTGGCGACTACATTAAATGGGATGGCGCAATCGCCTTAGGAAATATCCTAGTGGAAGCTAATTCTTATTTGAGTGCTAATAACATTACTACTTGTAATTGCGAATAGGTAGCAGAATAATGAGCTTTTATTGAGTTCATATACAGTTCCACAGCATTGATACCAGGGCTACGCACCCAACGTATCGAAAGTTGTGGAACTGTTTTATAAGGATGGTGAAAGCAATTTTAGGCGCAAATTGCAAGTCACTTACTTATCCCTTCTTCGCGTACTCTACATTTTTCTCGATTACGTGCCCCGGGCGTGACCATTTAATCTGACGTTGTGGCTCCGGTGCCTCTTCCTCCGCTACAGGCTCGCGCTTGTCGTGTTTGCTGTAAGCGGGGGTTGGTTGTAGACCCAGTAGGTTAAACATGTCCAGATCCGTATTCATGTCTGGGTTGGGGGTAGTGAGGAGCTTATCTCCAGCAAAGATGGACCCAGCACCAGCCATGAAACACAAGGCTTGGCCTTCAATCGACATCTCGGTGCGGCCAGCAGACAGGCGTACCGTGGATTCTGGCATAACGATACGGGTAGTAGCCACCATGCGCACCATTTCCCAGATCGATACTGGTTTTTGTTCTTCCATTGGTGTACCTTCTACGGCTACCAGTGCGTTGATTGGGACTGACTCTGGTTGTGGGGTCAGCTGGGATAGCGTCAAAAGCATACCACAGCGATCTTCTGCTTTTTCGCCCATACCAATGATCCCGCCCGAGCAGACGGTGATATTGGTTTTACGTACGTTATCCAGTGTCTCTAAACGATCCTCGTAACCACGGGTAGAGATGACTTCCTTGTAGTATTCTTCCGAGGTATCCAGGTTGTGATTGTAAGCGTAGAGGCCCGCATTTTCCAGGCGCTTGGCCTGGTTTTCGGTGAGCATACCCAGGGTGCAGCAAACTTCCATGTCTAGCTTGTTAACTGCGCGTACCAAGTCCAATACCTGCTCAAATTCCTCATTGTCTTTGACATTGCGCCAAGCAGCTCCCATACATAAGCGTGAGGCACCGGCGGCTTGGGCATTAATGGCAGCTTTGGTGACTTGCTCTACCGTCATCAAATCATTGGCCTCGATGTCGGTGTGGTAGCGGGCGGCTTGAGGGCAGTAACCACAATCTTCCGGGCACCCTCCAGTTTTGATGGAAAGCAAGGTGCTGATCTGTACCTCTTTAGGATTGTGATGCTCCCGATGTACTGTGGCAGCACGGTAGACTAATTCCAGTAATGGAGAATTATATACTTCAAGAATCTCTTCTAGTGTCCATTGTTTCGTTGCGCTCATCAGAATTTGGCATTAAGGCTGTTCGAGGATAATACTAATGGCGTTACCGCCAAAACCCAATGCGTTGATCATGACTCGGCGAATCTTTGTCAGGCTATTGGATGGTGTTAGGTAGGGAACAGGTACGAAAGTTTGGTGCTTTAGCATAAGCAGGGCCATCTCCAAACTGAGTCCACCTGAGGCACCCAGGGTGTGGCCGATTTTCCACTTATTAGAGGTCAAAGATGGAATATTTTCTCCAAAAACTGTACGGATAGCCGCGTATTCACTCAAGTCACCAATGCGTGTTCCTGGACAGTGACAAACGATAGCGTCAACCGTACTCAATTCTGCCTCTCTTAGTGCTTGACGCATAGCGGTTTGCAGTGCAACCCCTGTTTTTGATACGCCGGTGAGGGAAGAAATATCCTCGCGCGCATAGCCCAGCCCTTTAATCCAGGCTAAGGGTTTTTCCGGACTTCGTTCCAAGGCAAACACGGCACTTCCTTCTCCCAGTACCATGGTATTAATGCTTTTGTCGAGTTGCAAAGACCGATTCGGATATGGACCTTCCGTTTCCGCTGCTGCGTAGATCTTTAGCGCCTGCATTTGGGCCAGGGTGAAAGGAGTTAAGGGAGCTTCTGTGCCTCCGGCCAAAAAGCGATCATAGCGGCCCGATTCTAGCCAAACTATCGCGTTAGCCAAGGCGTGTAGAGCACTACTACAAGTAATGGAATTATCGCTGGAAAAGCCGTGGATGCCTAGATGTTGCGCCGTATGGGTGGCAAGATTACCCGCCGTACTGAGCGGAGAAGCTTGTGGTGGTAAGTTGCTAGCTTCGGACTTAAAGGCCTCAAAATAGGCTTCCCAACTTCCCGTAGCACCCCGCGAAGATCCCAGGTAGAGGCCGGTACTAGATGGATCGGTCCAGCCACTATTTAACCAGGCCCGTTCTGCCGCCAACATTGCCAGGAGAACGGATCGATCAAGGCGGCGGTAGTTCTTTTGCTGGAGCTTTAATTGGCTGATCCGTCCTTCTTCCGCTGCTGATACCATACCCGCCCAGTTGTTGTCCAGTGGGGCTGCGAGGCCCAAGTTGGACTGTGGGCGCTGGTATTGCTCCCATACTTCTGGAGCAGTTCCCCCTAAAGCAGAACTGCTTCCCCAGGCTACTATGCCTATACGAGTCTTTTCGCTCACACTTGCGCTACTTCGGTACTCACCATTACCAGGCTATCCTCGATGGCATTATAAACCCTCGTCAGTTCCTCACTGGTCATGCAGTAAGGAGGTAGGATGTAGATGACATTCCCGAGTGGACGAAGTAAAATATCGCGTTTTAAGAAGAAGTAGTAAAGCTTGTCTCGGAGTTGATTAAAGTAGGAGGTGGCACTAGGTGTGGCAAATTCAATGGCCAGAATGGTACCAGTCTGTTCTACTCGCACCAGCGCAGGATGACCGCTAATTTTTTCTTGAAAAGTCTGGTGTTGCTGCACAATGCGCTGAATATCAGCTTGACAGGCTTCGCTTTCCAATAGGTCTAAACTGGCTAGAGCTGCCGCACAGCCCACTGGGTTGGCGGTATAGGAGTGCCCGTGGAATAAGGCCTTCATTTTATCATCCGAATAGAAAGCATCAAACACCTCAGCGGTACAGGTGGTCAGGGAGAGTGGTAAGGTTCCACCGGTTAGCCCTTTTGACATGGCCATAATGTCTGGCTGCTCTTGCAGTTGATTACTCGCAAAGATGGTCCCCGTTCGGCCAAAGCCAGTCATAACTTCGTCCGCAATGCAAAGTACATCGTACTTGTGGCATAGGGCGATAAGTTGATCCAGGATGGCTGGACTGTACATAAGCATTCCACCAGCACCTAGTACCAATGGTTCAAATAGGAAAGCGTAAACTTCACCCGTTTTCAGGTGCTCCTCCAGCCGAGTCAGTGCCTCCTTTTCCTTTTGTTCATTCACCGGGGCAGGAATACGCCATACCTCGAACAAGTCCTCCTGAAACGCGCGGAAGAAATTATGGTCACCGCTAGCGGCCATAGCTCCAAAGGTTTCGCCGTGGAAGGCTTCTGAAAAGGCTACTAGTTTCGAACGCTTTACACTGCGGTTGAAGTAATACTGGCGCGCCATCTTAATTCCAATTTCCACTGCAGTGGAACCGTTATCCGAGAAGAACACCCGAGCCTGCCGGTCTGGTAAATGTGGAAGAAGGCGCTCCGCAAGCTGCACCGCGGGCGGATGGGTAAAACCAGCGAAGATGACGTGCTCCAGGGTCATCAATTGCTCGTATATCTTTTCAGCGATGTAGGGATGGGCATGTCCATGAAGATTCACCCACCAAGAGGCTACGGCATCCAGATAGCGCCGCCCGTTTTCATCAATGAGGTAAGCACCTTCACCTTTGACAATAGGTAGTGGCGCAGCCGCGGTTTTCATCTGTGTATACGGATGCCAGATTACAGTAGCATCGCGTTGAGCTAGGGTAGACATAAGCTAGGGATAATGATCGACGATTAGTCGAGATTAAAGATTTAGGGCTTGGCGAATTTGCGGGCGTAGGCGTTGAGCAAGTTCCTGGATAGCCGGCAAAGATACATGGTCTAACTCAGGTATGCGGAACAAGACCGGGATTTGGGTCATCCGCTCGATGACACTTTCCGTTGTGGGAGTAACCGGACCATTGAAGACTAGGCCCGCAATTGGAATTTCGCGTTGGCGCAATTGGGCAATGCTCAACAACGTATGATTGATACTGCCGAGGTAATTGCGAGAGACCAGGATAACTGGCAACTGCAACTGGGCCATCAGGTCAAGAACAGTATCCTTGCTATTCAAGGGAACTAGCAGACCACCGGCGCCCTCTACGATCAACGGAGCATCAGTTTCTGGTAGTTGAAAATCACTAAGGTGTAGATGCACACCATCTATAGCAGCCGAGGCGTGCGGCGACATCGGTTCCGTCAAGCGGTAGGTTTCGGGATGGAAGCGGGAATCACTAAGGGAAGTCCCGTTCCAGGACGCTACTCGCATGGAGTCCGTTTGATGAAGGTCACCAGATTGTACGGGCTTCCAATAGTCGGCTTCCAAAGCGCTGACTAGTATGGCAGAGCAAACCGTTTTGCCTACTTCTGTGCTGATACCACTAACGAAAAATTGCTTGTGGGACATGTTTGATTTGGTTAAGTTTTTTAATGCACTTGGGGTCTTGGCGCTCGAGATGGGTGATTGGTTTACAGGGAATATCCAGGCACGCTAATAGCATTTGGTAGTCAGGAATTTTCGCTGAAATAGCTATCCAAACAAGCTAACAAACGATCGATCTCTTCGTTCGTATTGAAAGTATGCAAACAGATGCGAATGCGTTCTTCCCCTTGCGGGACCGTGGGGTACCGAATAGGAAGGATGGCTATTTTTTGTATTTGGAGGTGATTTGCTAAATGTTGCACCGCCTCATTACCTGGGCACAGTACAGCTTGGACGGGCGTAGTGCTGGCAATGAGTCGCTTGCGTACTTTTGCTGGGCAAGCCTGGACAAAGTAAGTGATACGCGCTCTTAATTTCGCTACCAAATCTTCTTCCTGCAAGGTCTGATAACCCGCCGTAAGATGGGCAATGGTAGCTGGTGGCAAGGCGGTGGTGTAGATAAAGGAGCGAGCAAAGTTGATCAGAAAATCCTTTAGAACCGTACTGCCGAGGATTGCCGCTCCGTGGCTCCCCATGGCTTTACCGAAGGTGTGGATACGGGCCCATACCGCACTTTCTAAGCCAAGTGCTGCTACCAATCCTTCTCCTCTTCGCCCTACTACACCCGTGCCATGTGCCTCATCTACAATCAAGTTTGCCTGATAACGCTGACAGATGTCTGCCATAGCAGTTAAGGGAGCTTGATCACCGTCCATGGAGTAGACGCTCTCTACGACAACCCATTTTTCGCCTGCTGCTCGTTGCAGCTTTTTTTCTAAGTCCGCCAGATCATTATGGGCGAAGCTATAGGCCTTTCCTGGGCTTAAACCAATTCCATCCCTCAAGGAAGCGTGCAGGAGCTTGTCGTAGATGATGGTGTCGTGACGGCTGCAGATAGCTGGTAACAGACCAATATTAGCCAAATAGCCCGAGGGAAATAGGAGTGCAGCTTCCGCACCGTGAAACTGGGCAATTATTTTTTCCAGCTCTTCCGCGGCCTTGGTATTGCCACTGATCAGGCGTGAGCCGGTGGCACCCGCAATTGGGTGAGTGGGTTGGCTCAGATTACGGGCTAAGCCCAAGTAGTCATTAGAACAAAAGTCGGTAAGCCCTTCCAGGGGCGGAGGGAGTACCCGAAGGAGTCCTGCTTGTTGGCGTTCGGCCAAGCGCTGCTTCATCTTTTCTTCTACCGAAAGCATGGCGCGAAGATAGGTAGGCGAAGAAAAATATCGATGCTGGCGAAAAAAAATTACGAACGGGGGTAGGTCTTTTCCAAAGTGGTTGGTCTTTAACTCGAATTTGACGCACAAGTGTCGTCATTTTATCATTCTTCACAAAAGTCTAATTACACAATCTCATTTTACACTTTTTCCAACCGAGGTAACGGCCGTACCAAGGGTGGGAGTCTTATGAATTTGGTGATCCAATCGCCCATTACGAATGAAAAAAGTGAAAATAATGCGTTACGAAAAAATTAAGCTGCCTGTCTTTTGTCTAATTGCTTTTCTGTTTTTGAGTGCCTGTACCAAGGATGAAGATATCATTGATACGACCGGCGAAGAACCAACTTCCGGGGAATCTGTAGCAGCCTTGGACCATACTGTCTTGTACGATTGGACGGAGCAAATGCTGGCCGTAGAGCGCTATGCTACCGGTATGCGGCCTAATGCGTCGGCTCGGGCCTTTGCTTACATCTATCTGGCCGCCTACGAAACGGCAGTACCGGGCATGTTGGATCATCAGTCTGCCGAAGACTTGCTGCGAGATTTTAATATTCGCAATAGCGAACTTCCTGAAGAAGTCGATTGGGAGTTGGCTCTCAACAGTGCGTTGGCGGAGGTAATGGATCATTTTATGCTCAATATCTCAGATGATTTACGGAGCCAAATTGCCGAGTTTGCGGCCGAAAAAGAAGCAGCTTACAGTGAAGGGCTGAGTGCTGAACTCATTGCCGATTCCCAGGAATGGGGAGCATACGTAGCAGAACGAGTGATCCGCTACAGTGAATCAGACCGCCAGGCAGAGCAACAGATTTTAGAACCCCAGCCCCTTTCTTACGAACCACCTACAGGGCTAGGTTTCTGGACTTATTCTGCCGATCCTGAACGAGCTCTTTTTCCTTATTGGGAATCTGTCCGGACCTTCGTTATCAGCCCAGATGAAACTTCCACCTTGGCACCTATTGCTTACAGCGAGCAGCAAGGTAGTCCCTACTTTGCCCAAATGCTGGAAGTATACAACGTCAATAATGACGCCCGAGCTGCCGACGGTGAGCAGCTATGGATTGCAGAGTTCTGGAGCGATGATGTGGAAGGTTTAATGTTTAGCCCACCAGCCCGACAATACGCTATTGCCAACCAATTATTGCGTCAGTATGACCTTGATTTGGAACAAGCCTTGGTGTTGTATCTAAAACTTGGTTTCTCCCTGAACGACGCTGCCGTGGCTACTTGGAAGTACAAATACGAGCACATGGTAATGCGCCCCAATGTGTATATCCACGAATTTATTGATCCAGACTTTCAAACTAACTTGTACCGCCTGGTGTACTGGCCAAACCCCAGTTTCCCGGGTTACCCTTCGGGGCATTCTTGTTTTGCTTCTGCCGCTGGTGGTGTCTTTATTGATTTCTTTGGCGATGCCACCAACTTCACCGATCGCTCGCACGAGGGCCGTACGGAATTTCGGGGAACACCGCGCCAGTTCAGTAGTTTCTCTGAGATGGCGGCCGAAAATGCTTATTCCCGCATTCCACTAGGCGTACACATCCGAATGGATTGCGACGAAGGCCTTCGTTTAGGCTACGAAATCTCCGATGCAATTAACGATTTGGATTTGCGTAAAGACCCAGGATAGAACCTTCCTTCAGGTAAATATTGGGTTTCAATACATCACAATTTGCATTTTGGTCGGGCAGCTCAGGGGGAGCGGCCCGGCTTTTTGTGCTGTAGGCTGATTTCACTGCTCCATTAATTCTTCGCTTCCGCAGCGTTCTTTAGATCGGCGGCAAACTGCTCAAAGGTTTCATCAAAGTCGGGAATTTGACCAGCGAATAGCGGAAATAGCGGCCCACCAATTTTTTCGCTCATGGTGAAGAGGGTCCCGCCGTCGGTTGATTCGAGGGTATAAGTTCGTTTGCCCATGGCATCTCCCCAGACCATGAGTTGATTCGGCACCATTTCTTTTACCTTCAGTTTAAAGGTGCGGTCGGGAGCCAGGGTACTTTTCAATTGAATCTTTTCTCCGGTGGCAATTGTGCCATCCAAAGCGGTGACGGTAGAGTTCCAGTTGGGAAAATCCTCTGCATCGGTAAGTAGTGCCCAGACGGTAGTGGGCTCGGCAGCTATTTGAATACTGATGCTGGTGGTGCGACTAAAAGTCTTTTTGGTAGTGCTAGCTTTTCCGTCCTGTGCGTTGGAGGTGATAGTACTCATGAGTAGTAAGAGTGTAATGAAGTAATGCATAAAATCAGGTTGCTGTTGGTGCCTACAAAGAACGGCCGATTAGCAGCGGTGCGATTTTACATTTGTTAAATAATGAGTACGGTTTTTTGAGGACTACTTTTTGGTTTGGGTACCCGCTCGTATTCTAGAAAGGGTTACTTGGGAGACCTGCAACATGGACGCGATGTCCTTCAGCGGTGCCACTTGCAGAAAACGTGGAAACATATACTCAATGTACTGATAATTTCGAGTAGCATCATTAGCCAGCAGATTTACGAATACATCAATGAGTGTGATGTGTACCCGTTCGGTAAGCTGCACTCCGAATAGCGCCCAATCATTGGATTCCTTGTAGAGCTGCATTAAATCGGATCGCCGAATGCACCAGGCTATGGTGTCCTCGTACGATCG
>JBCBWU010000006.1:0-71871 GCA_039816955.1 Bacteroidota bacterium | reverse complement strand
CCATTTTTGAAAAAGAACTGGCCGCTGCAGGCTTACCAGAAACGATAAAGTACTTGCCCGTAATCGAATCTGCTTTGCGGCCTTACGCTATGTCACGCGTAGGCGCTGAAGGACTATGGCAATTCATGCCCGAAACAGCTCCAGAATACGGTCTCTTGGTGGACGACCTAGTAGATGAACGACTAGATACCTACGCCGCTACCCAGGGTGCCATACGCTATTTACAGAGTGCTTACGATTATCTTGGCGATTGGTCCTTAGCCATCGCAGCCTATAATGCTGGAAAGGGTAGGGTACGTCGTGCGCAGCGCCGCAGCGGAGGCAAAAACTTTTGGCGCGTATGCCGACACTTACCGCGAGAAACCCGCAAATACGTGCCGGCATTCATTGCTGCAGTTTACCTGTGTGAATTCTTTGCCGCTCACGAAATTGAGCCACTATTCCCAAGTTTAGACGAGCAGTTGTTGGAGCGTATGGTAGTCACTACTCCTTTGAGTTTTTATCGTATCGCACAGGTGACGGACTTACCCATTGATATGATCCAACGACTCAACCCTGGCTTCATCCAAGGATACCTTCCTGCCTACCCCGGTGGGCACAACCTCATTCTTCCGCAGCGTGTGGTCCCAGCCATGTGGGAATATCTGCAAACGTACGGTGAACTAGCAGAGGAACCCGTTTTGCCCTGGGCACCGATTTTCAACCTCAATCAAGAACAGGACCACGAGGAGGCCTATCAGCAGTATTCGCTATTGGTCATGGATGGCGATTCCTTGGAATCGGTAGCCGCACGCACTGAGTATTCTCCATCACAGCTAGCCATTTGGAATCAACTTAGCCCACTTGACTCCTTGGTCGAAGGAAGAGAGCTGATGTTTTATCGCCCTATCCAGTTCCATAAAATGCCGGAACGAGACTTGCGCGTAAGCGAATTTCAACTTACGAGCACGCTATTCGAAATTGTGTCCTTGGACAATGAAATACTTTGTTTACCGCATCCCGTCCAGCCTATTGCTTGCCAACGCATTGCTAAACGGCAGAGCGTTGATACTTTTCTACAGCAATATCCTCAGGTGAACAAACAGACTTTCCTCCATATCAATGAATGGCCCGAAAAGCGAGCATTACCTAGTGGAAAAATTGTCCTACTACCTATTTAGGATACTTCGTGAATTAATAAAGCCCAGGCTTTTAGCAAAGCACGGGCCTCTCATTCTTACTACAATCTGACTTTAGTAATCAGTCGTATTTTCGGCAACAATAGTTCCATTTTGTTGGACCGTCACTTTAACCGCCGTTTCGCCATCTTGACGAACGTAAAGGCCAGTCCCGACGGTTCTGTTACCACCCGGTGCCTGTTGCAGCGGCAATATCTCTATTTTGATGTGTCGAGTAGGAGCTCCGTCGCGAGGAGGTGCCTTATCAATGACCGCTAGGAACTCGCCCGGAGGGACATCCGTTACAGTAATATCGTCATGATAGGTATTGGTGTCCTGGTGGTCCAGGACGATCTGTTGGGAAACAGTCATTGAATATCGGTTAGTGGTGTTTTACAACTACTGAAAATAACATTCTCCAATAGAATACCGAAAATAAGATTTTTATGCTTAGCACGGTGTAATTCAATACTAGAATAAAAAGGTTTAGATAGAGTTAACACAACAGGTTCCAAATCCCAGCTTGATGATTATTTTATGATAATAGTATCTTTAAGTTCTTAGCCCGTTATGGTAACACCAGCCCGCTAGCCGGGCATAAATTACGGATACCCTAATTCATTATGCTGGAGCTCCAACAAGTTGGGCAATTAATCATGGAAAGCAAGCCGCTTCCAGCCTTGGAACAGTTACTAGCCTGGGCAAAACAGCACCTACCAAGTATTACCAATGATATAGAGCTACAATTCGCACGGGTAAACCTAGTCGTGAAGGAGTTTCAGCAAGGCCTAATGACCATGTCTGAGTATCAGACTAATCTTCTGCAAATCAACAAGGGTATTCTATTTTTATTGGAAGAATGCAAAAAAAGTGCTCCCGCTGCTAATATTGGTGATAGCGGTCCTACCCTACATGAGTACCACGCTTATACCTGCGACCGGGTAGAACAAAAAGACAGCTTCCGCGATTTCTTTGCCGCGCAAAAAAATCCCGTCCAATTTTACTTTCTATACGGTGGGGATCTACAATCGCACGAGGGCCTTTTTCGTAGAATTGCCTACGATCTAGAAGGCCGCCTACAAGACTACCTCAATCCGGAGTTACAAACCAGCATTCAAGCTGTACAGATGGAGATGACTTTTGAGTTTAGTCGTCAACTGGATCACTATCAGCAAAATATCCTGCGAAGTTTCTTTTCTATGATGGGTCTGCCTCCCAACGAGCATGAGCCATTACTAGAGAAAGACCTCAAGTATATCCTGGAGCGCAGCCCGCGCACCCAGCAGCTGAAACCGACTGACTACATCTGCGCCTATTTACACATCAGCCAGTATGACTGGGACGAAGAGCTTACGCCAGCCGCTACCCGCTGGTTTATCGATGAGTTTTGTAAGAAAGGTGAAATCGCCTCGGCTACTACTTTCCTTTTCTTCCTGGCCATCGAATACGATGAGACAGACGATGTCATCCGCCAACAAGTCGTTTCAGCATTGGATAGTGCAGCCTCTCTCCGTCCCCTACCGGAATTAGGGATGGTACACCAGCGCGACATTGGGCGCTGGCTAGAACGCTACAAGCATCTGTCTCCTAACTCTCGTACCCGCCGGAACTTGCTACGGGATACCTTTGGCGGGACAAGCGAGCACTACATGGAAGACGTAGAGCTCGAACTCAAAAAAATAATCGATCAGTACAACAACAATATCGTACAATGAGCATTCGTGTCCACTCCTCATCAGCTATCATTCCGAGCGCTGACAAGTACATCATGAGCGACGCCCTACGCAATGCGGTGGAAGTAGCTATCGCCCTGGAGCAACCCTTGCTCCTCACTGGTGAACCCGGCACTGGAAAAACGCGCCTGGCGTTTAAGGTAGCTGCCGAACTGGCTCGGCTAGAAGGTGATTACAAGTTCTCGCCCGAACCACTGATCTTCAACACCAAAACGACCTCCACGGCTCGTGATCTTTTTTATACCTACGATGCTTTGGCCCATTTCCAGGCTGCCAACATTAGTAAAAAAGAAGCGAATACCGGAGCGTTTATCGAACTACAAGCACTGGGCCGAGCCATCGCGCTTACTAATCCAGAAAGTGGTAAAGGACAAGCTTTCCGGGGTGGCCTTGCTGAGGACGCCCGCAGCAGTGTGGTCCTGATCGACGAAATAGACAAAGCGCCACGGGATTTCCCTAATGATATCCTCGCGGAAATTGAGCGTTACGAGTTTCAGATCAAAGAACAAGACAATTTCAACGTTCAACGCGCGCCCGGCCAGCGTGTAGTGGTCATCATGACCAGTAACTCAGAGAAAAACCTGCCGGATGCCTTCCTACGCCGCTGTGTTTTCTACCATATTCCGTTCCCCGAGCAAGATCAACTTTTGGCCATTGCCAAAACGCAATTGGGGGACGCCACTAAATACACCGACGACCTGCTGCAAAGTCTAATTCAACGCTTTGCCCAGGTTCGCCAACAGGCCATTCGCAAGCCTCCGGCTACAGCGGAACTCATTGCTTGGCTTCGCATCTTGGAAATGCGCGACATCATGGATAAGCCCACAGAGGAGCAAAGTCGTTTTTTGCGCGATCACCTCTCCGTTTTGGTGAAAACCAAAGAGGATCTGGAGGCTGTACAAGGCATTTTTTAATCGCTGAACCTGCTCCTCCTTAATGCCGGAATTCAGTAAGCATATCGACACCTTCCCGTTAGAACATTTGTTTCGGCGGCTTGAACTGGCGGACTTCCAATTGAGTCCGGCTGATCGGCTGCGCGCGTTACAAGTCTTGGGTGGACCAGCGAAAGCTTACCTGAACGACCCCGCACAACTTAAAGAACTACTAGCCCCGGTACTTGTCAGAAGCGAAGCCGAGCAGCTTAAGTTCTACGAAATATTCGATCAGTATTACCATGACATTTCTGCCCCTTGGGAGGTTCCGCTGCCGCCTAAAGAAGGAATAGAATGGTGGAAATGGTTACTGATTCTTCCGCTATTGGCGGTCCTCTTCTACACCTACTACGCGCTCACCCAGCGCGAGGTGGTAACAGACGATTTTTCGCTGTTCATTGCGGGTCCGGACAGCGGCCAAGCGGGCGACACCGTACGCTTTGAAAACAAGACCACGCATTCCGATGAGCAAAAGGATTGGCGCTGGCGCTGGAGCTATATCAATGCTGATGAAGTAGAAGAACTCTTTGATACGACTAGTACTGATTGGACTTTTGTAGTCCCTGAAGTGGACAGTCTATCCTATTTGCGAGAAGTACGCCTACAAGCCTGGCCCGCGGATAAAGATACCATGTACGAGGCTAGGCAGTCATTCATCGTGTTTTGCCCCAACCCACCAACTGTGGAGGGGATTTCGGGCAACAGTCAGCTGGAAGCCGGGCAAGAGGTAGATTTTACCGCCATTATCAGCCCTAATAGCAGCACACAAGATAATTGGTCTTTTGAATGGGATTTTGGAGATGGCCGCCAGGAAGAAGGGGAAGCTAACATCAGTCATAACTATCAACAAAACGGACAATATACCCTACGCCTCACCACGACCGATACCACCGCAAACGGCTTTTGTAGTATTAGTCATTCCTTGGAAATCAAGGTAGGACGGGAGCAGGCTTTTCTTCCTTTAGCTGAGTTTGAACGTGATCAGCTGACGGTCTTTGCCAACTGGGGTTGGGGTTTCTACCTCGTCCTGGGCGCTCTGGGCTTGGGCCTCTTGTACTATTGGGTGCGTTGGCTCACCCGGCAAACTAATCGCAACCCAGTAGCTGAACTAGCAAAAAAACAGAAAGAAGCGCTCACTGCGCGTTTTGCTCACTCCGACAAAGCTCCTTATTTCATCCCGCTACGTGACCAGAATAGTCACATCAGCACCGCGGGTATACAGCTACGTCTGGGGGACGCCCTCCGTATCCGGCAGGAAGGCCTGCGTCGAGAATTGGATCTGGCAGGTACGCTACACAATACGATCGAAAAAGGTGGGTACCCCGAAATAACGTACCGCTACGCTACCCAGCCTAGCGAGTATTTGTGCTTGATTGACGAGCAGAGTGGTGCCAGTCATCTGGGACAGCTCTTCCGCTATCTAGCCGGCAGTTTGAAAGAACAGGATGTACACCTGGAAATCTATTACTACCGTCAACATTTCAATCGCTTTTGGAACCACCATCATCCCCAGGGGCGAACGATAGATCAGCTGCAACGTGCTTACGGTAACTACCGCTTGTTGGTCATGGGAGATTTGCACGATCTCATCAACCCCTACGCTCGCAAGACACCGGGTCTGCGTTCGGCTGCCGCTAACGTTTTGCGCCAGTGGCCACTCCGCTTGTTACTAACTCCCGTACCGCCCGTAAGTTGGAGCTATCGCGAAAAGTTACTCGCCCGGGTATTCAGCGTATTTCCGGTGGATAGCGAAGGCCTGGCGGCCGCAGCACTCTACATTGAAAATGATGGTGAAATTCTGCCCGACGGCAATGCTTTTGACCGTTGGCAGGCGGCACACAAGTCTGTTCGCCAGGATATTGATACCGAACATCGCAACTGGCGGCGGTGGCGCTATATCAAAGAGTATCTCAGCAATTACGATCCGGCCCTGGTCCGCTGGTTCAGCGCACTAGCTGTTTTCCCCGTTCCTAGTTGGGAAATGACAATTGCTATTGGACGTGCCCTAGGTATTGAAATTCGCTACAACTACCTGCTGATTTTAGCGCGAATTCCGAGCTTGCAAGCAGATCGTTTTGACGAGCGCCTCCGTAGGGAAATGATGGCAGATCTCAGTCCGGAAGATGAACGTTTAGCGCGTAGAGCAATACAGGAGGAGCTATCCGCGGTTCAATTGTTGAGCGAAGGCTCGCATGCACATCGCGACCTAGAAACCTCACTGGCGGTACAAGATTTTGCGCTGGCACCCAACAATTTTGACCATCAGGACACCATGCGCTTCATGCTTAAACAGGAGCTACTAACGCGGGCGCAGGAAGCCGATCTCGATAGAATTGTAGACCGTCTAGCCCAAGAATCCAATATTGATAGGCTCCAAAAAAAGATGGCTCCGGCAAAAATGTCCTTACGCGACTGGCTGGGCCGTGAACTCGAAGAAGAGAGTGACGAAGTACCAGAGACGACTCCCCAGCAACGCCGGGACCTTTGGCGCGCTATCTGCTTGACACTGGCCTACATTGCCTTGTTGGTAATTGGATGGAAGCTAGGTGGCTCCGAGTACTTATATAAATTCGCGTTTGCGGAAGATCCGCGCAATCGCATCGTCAATCTGGAGCGACCACTGCGCAACTATTTCCTGATCAAGGAAACGCAGGTAATTGACAGTGCCATCATCTACAATAACCTGGGCGTAGACCAAGCTGAAATTGATGCTCAAACAGCCCGTGTAGATACGCTAGGTGCTGCCTATTTCCGGGCCGCCCTGGAAAAGGCCAACCGAATTATCCACAGCGATGGGGAAGAATTTAATGGGATCCCCATTTCCTATACGCTGGCCAACACCAACCTCAGTAAACTCTATTTGAATGCTGCCGTACAAGCGCTCAGTGGCTACTTAAGTGATAGTTTGGGGCAAGCTATATTACCAGAGGCTTTACAATTATTAGATGCTGCATACCGCTCCGACACTACCATGCAAGATGTTTGGCATACACGCGGCATTATCCACTACTATGCTGGTAGTCCTGAAGATTCTAGTTTGTACTATTTCCAGCTGTTAGACTCTCTAAATTATTTTCCAAGCTTAGATTATACACCTACTCTGGAGACTTTACTAGGCCGTGAGCGCTCGCGCATCATTAGCATCAGTGCAGATCCGAGGGATAAGCAACGCTTAGGCGTGAGTGTGCAATACTACCTGGATAATACCATCTATGCCCAGGGAGGAGACCTGGTCTTAAGCCCCAGTGGTAAAGGAGGACAGCCTGGTGATCTGGTACGCAGCGTTAACCCTGGCTACGGGACAGCCCAATTTAGTATGGGACCACCTGCGGATAAACCTGGTGCTCTGGAAACTTTACAACTTATTCTATCTGATCCCAAAACGGACCGCATCATTGACACGCTTGAAGAGACCATTAGTCATAACTGGTTCTCGCGTCGGCGAATTATAGAAACACCTCCTGCACCATCAAGGGCAGAGACCGCCTTTCGATTGGAAGCAGAACTTATTGATGCCGCTAACCGAATTCCACTTAGCAATATAGAAGTGGTACTTAGAGAGCAAGCTACTGGTGTAACTCAAGGCGCACAAGAGTTTTCAACGCGTTCAGATGCTTATGGCAGACTAACGCTGGAAGGAGACCTTAAAGGATACGAAAATTCAGCTTTCCTGCTATCCATTGAAGCGCCGGGTTATGAAGTCTACGAACTGCTCTTTGAAAGCGGAGAGGAACTGACCAAGACAGTACCCTACATTATGAAAGCGCCAATTCGCCTGGAGCGCCAAGTACCATTTCCAAGAATGGAGTTAATCAGTGCGGGCAGTTTTGAAATGGGGGACGAAAGCGGCAAATACAATGAGGATGAACGCCCCGTTCATGAGGTAAGTCTCAGCAGTTACTATATGGGAATTTACGAGGTTACCTTTGCGGACTATGACTTATTCTGTGAGGCAACTAATCGCCCGAAGCCCGATGATTATGGCTGGGGACGTGCTAATCGTCCAGTCATTAATGTGAGTTGGATGGATGCCATAGAGTATTGTAATTGGCTTAGTACTCAACATAATTTAACACCAGCCTACGTCATTAATCCTAAACTGGGTAGCGTAAGCCTGGGATCAACTCGGGCGGGGCTCAACAATGGATATCGCCTACCTACAGAAGCCGAATGGGAATATGCCGCTCGTGGCGGAATAATGGAAAACAAGAGCCATACCTACGCTGGAAGCGCCAACCTGAACGAGGTAGGCTGGTACGAACGAAACAGCAAAGACCAGACACAACTCGTTGGCCAACTACGCCCCAACAATGCTGGCACGTTCGATATGAGTGGTAATGTATGGGAGTGGTGTTATGATTGGTTTGGCGGTTATCCATCTGAAGCAAGCACCGATCCTACCGGCCCCTATACGGGTTCACATCGCATCGTACGCGGAGGGGCCTGGATTCAGCCCGCAGAGGATTGCCGCGTGAGTGTACGCCAGTACCGGCGGCCAGAACAGCAGGCCGTGTATATCGGTTTCCGTTTGGTTCGCAACCGTTAAGAAGACTTGCACGACCCGACATTCTTATCTTACAAACTCGATCACGGAAGTGCCCTAATCCTCTTTTAGAGCTAATTACTTCTTAATATTTACTATTTTTTCGTCTCATTTCAGGAAGACTACTATAAATCGAGGGCACACTAACAGATGGAAGTTATACCAAAGAAAGGTTTTCAAGGCTTAATTGAAAACTGGCAAAGTGATTTAATTGCAGCTGTAAGTGTTGCACTCATTGCATTACCACTCTCCCTTGGCATCGCCTTGGCGGCGGGAGCACCGGCCATGGCTGGCATTATCTCCGCAGTGGTTGGTGGTGTCGTTACCACCTTTTATCGCGGCGGGCACATCTCCGTCAATGGACCAGCTAAAGGGGTTATTGCGGTTATCCTTTTAGGTATTGCCTTAATGGACGACGGGTCTGGCCAGGCCTTCAACTATGTACTGGCGGCCGTGGTGGTTTCTGGTGCTATACAAGTAGTGCTGGGGTTACTGCGATTGGGGCGTTTAGCGGATATTTTCCACTCTTCTGTAATTCACGGTCTCTTGGCTGCTATCGGAATTATCATCTTTGCGAAGCAAATCCACGTGGCCTTGGGCACCCATTCGGATAGCCCTAATATTGTGCAAAATCTGGTGGATGCCGTTTTGTATTTACCACAGGCGATTCCCTTTGTGGTCATTATTTCATTAGCAGGCTTGATCCTGTTGCTGTTCCATTCCAAGATTAGCTATAAGTTTTTCCACGTTTTACCCACGCCTATGTGGGTCATTGCACTTTCTATTCCGTTTGCCTACGCTTTCGGTTTTTTCGATAAGCATCTCATTCTGTTTTTTGGAACAGCCTACGAAGTAGGTCCCAGCCTACTGTTGGATATCCCCGACAATGTCATGGATTCCATCATGCACCCCAACTTCAGCAAGATCGACACTGTAGAATTCTGGACGACTGTCTTATCTATTTTGATGATCACGAGTATTGAATCACTGGCGATTGCCAAAGCAATTGACAAGATTGACCCTTACAAACGGAAGACTGATTTAAACAAAGACCTTACCGGAATAGGCCTAAGTACCATGGCAGCTGGTCTAATTGGTGGCCTGCCTATTATTGCCGTCATTATTCGCAGTACCGTTAATGTTCACAATGGCGCCAAAACCAAGTGGTCGAATATGTACCAGGGGCTGCTCTTGCTCCTCTTCATTGTAGTTTTGAGCCCTATCATGCAGCAAGTTCCACTGTGTGCATTCGCTATTCTACTGGTGTATACTGGCTTTAAACTGGCCTCTCCCGCCGTCTTTAAGCAAGTATATAGTCACGGTATTGAACAGTTGATTTTCTTTGTGGGCACTATGGTTTTAACCCTCTTCACTAATCTCCTCATTGGCCTTTTCGGTGGTCTATTCTTGGCTTTATTCAGTCATTTATTGCTAGCTCGGGTATCTGTTCCTCGTTTCTTCAAAATGATATTCGATTCCGGCTCTAATCTAGTCATGAAGCCGGATGGCAGCTACGATCTCAAGATTCGTGGGATTGCTAATTTCCTGGGTATCCTAAAAATCAATAACCTAGTGAGTCAGATTCCTTCAGGAGCTAGTGCCACTATTGACCTATCGGAAACCAGATTGGTAGGTACCACTGTCCTAGAGGATTTATATGACTTCCAAAAAATTCACCAGAACAGCGGTGGTGATATTAAGATCACCGGCCTGGAGAAACACATTTCTTCTACCAACCATAAACTGGCCACCAAGATCAAAATTGATGCCATTGAGCCGCTAAACCGCCGGCAGAACAAGCTCAAAGAACTAGCTGAGAGCTATGGTTGGAATTTCCAGGTAGAACCTCCGGAGGACCTGGAGTATTTCCAGTCCTTCTACTTTTTCAAAACACGCCCCGTTGAGGCCGAGTCTAATTGTATCTCCGATCAGGATAAGGATATGCACTTGGAGTTGATTGATGTAACTTTTGAAGAAGGTGCAGACATCTTTCCAGATGAATACCAAACTACCGTTGGCCTATTGAAGCTGCCTTTCCCAATCCCCAAATTTACGCTTGAGAAGAAGGACTTTTTAGACCGAGTATTACCTTTTGTCGAACACTCAGATATCGACTACACCCTTTACAATGATGCCCCTAAGGACTACATTATCAAAGTAGAGGACACCGAAGCGATGGATGCTTTTCTCAACGATAAGCTAAAGGTATTGATTGAGCTCACTGGCTTAGACCACTTGGAGAGTAATGGGGAGGCTATCCTGATCTTCAGTGATAATTTTGCGCTAGCCCAAGCTAAGGACTACATCAAGATGATCCAGTTCGTAGAGAACTTTAAGAAAGTGATGAAGGAGAATAGCTAAGAATTCCGCAAAACGAAAAGCGCAATACTTCTACGCACCTTTTTTCTGATAAAGTTCTGGCTTTAAAAAAGGAATAAGGGCCAATACCACCGCCGGCACATAAAAGCGCAAGCGGTCCATCACACCGTTAGTGAGAAGGCCGGACGAGCCGCTGGTTTGCTTGGAATTGCTAACGCCAAAGATGATATCATCGGCATGTCCTAATTCATATCCTTCTTTAACCAACTGCACTACCCTAGGCGGCAGATAAAAACCGGCGGTACGCGCCTTACCAAAACCGTCCTTGGATAAAACCAGTACCCAAGCCATGACCTCCATGTCATCACCGTGGATGATATTTCCCCCTTCTATGCCAACCCAAAAATCAGCATTAGGACGCTCTACCTTGGCAGCTTGTACGCGGTTCCAAGCCCCCTGGTAGGTTTCTTCGTCTCCGATAGGTTGGTCACTCACGCCAGAAGGCACGCTGATCCCCTCAGCGATAAAATCCTGTTCCGGAAACATTTCTTCAAAACCCTGTAGGGCAGCCTGAACTTTGACGGGATTGCGAGAGGCAACGATAATATGCGGCATAAGGATAAAGCTTGTTTATTCGAGATAAAACCCAACTAACGGAGAACGGCTATTTCCTAAAAATCCACCGCCCCATTTCCAGTAGACTGACTTTCTTACCGTACAGCAGGATACCCACCCGATAGATACGACCCGAGAGCCAGACCAGTGCGATACAAGCGCCAATGAGTAATAGAATCGAACTGACTACCTGCCACCAGGGAGGATCAAACGGTAGACGCGAAGGCATGACAATCGGAGAAAACAGTGGAAACATAGAAGACCAAACTGCCAAGCCAGAATTAGGGGACTGGGTAGCTGCAATGGTAATATAAAAGGCCAAAATGACCGGAATAGTAATGGGAATCGTGAGGGATTGGCCTTCGCCTAAATCATCACCCATAGCAGAGCCAACGGCCGCAAAAAGGGCTGCATACATAAAATAACCGCCAAGGAAATAGAGTAGGAACAAGGGCAAAATGAGCCACCAATTAAAGGAGCTGAGTTCAGTCATGATCTGGGCGGCCAGTTGTTCTGGATCAACGCCATTGAGTTCAGTGGGGGCTTCCGGCAGGTTCGTAGCGTTCACATCGAAGCCAAATAACAAGCTTACGCCAATCAGCATTAGGGGCACCAGAATGGCCCAAGCGGCAACTTGAGTTAGGCCTACCAAACCTACTCCAATAATCTTTCCAAGCATGAGCGGAAACGGACGCACGGAAGAGATCATAACTTCTACTATCCGATTGGTCTTTTCCTCCATCACGCTGCGCATGACCATCATACCGTAAATGAAGACCGTAGTGTACATTAAAAAAGCCATTACCATACCCAGGATAGCGGCTACTTTGCTGGCCAGCGAAGTGCCTACTACTGCCTCCGGCGAAATAGGCTTGGGCTGTATATCTATTTGGCTATTCAACGCCCGGAGCGTACGTTCATCTAGCTCTAGCTCGGTCACCTTGTGTTTGCGTAAAGCTGTCCTGAGCCGATCGACTAGAATAGGCTCTATATCCAGCGTAAGCTTTTGGTCCGTATAGTATTGGACCGTGTACTTCTGCTGTTGAATATTCCCGTGCGGAGGTGTAACGAGCACCCCGTGATAATCAAATTTTGAAAAATTCTCTTTGAGGGTTTCCAGGTCAACATTAAGCTGCTTGAAGAAGATATTCTCTTCATCGGCAATGCCTCCAGAAAAAAGCCTGCCTTCGTCTACTACCGCAATTCGTACTGTTTCATCGCTTCTATACTGTAAGATATAGTTGACCACGACAATAAACAGGCCGATAGCTACGGGAGTAAATAAGGTGGCGATGATGAAGGAGCGCCGTCTTACCCGGGTCCAATATTCGCGCTTGATGATGAGGCGTAGCTGCTGCATGGTCTAAGGAGTTGGTACTGTTTCTGCCTCTCCGACAAGTTTGATAAAGATTTCGTTTAGGCTGGGTAAAACCTCATTAAAGGCCTTGATGGAGATGCCATGATTGAGCAAAGCCTGTAACAATTGATTCCGTGTGAGATCTTCGGATGGCGCAATCGTGAGGCATTGATTCCGTTGGGTAACTACATTAAATGCCGTCGCGAAACCAGCTGGCAATTCTCCTTCGTACAATACCCGAAAGTGATTTTGCTTGTATTGCTCTCGAATTTCGTTTACGCGCCCTTCCAGGACATTTCGTCCAGCATTGATGAGGGCAATATATTCACACACTTCTTCCACTTGCTCCATGCGGTGCGTAGAGAAAATAATACTAGTCCCTCCCTCGTGCAGCTTGCGAATTTCGGCTTTCAACCGATTGGTGTTGACGGGATCAAGACCAGAGAAAGGTTCATCCAGAATAAGCAGTTGCGGTTCGTGAATAACCGTAGCAATAAACTGAACCTGCTGTTGTAAGCCTTTTGATAGTGTTTCTACAGCTTGTCCCCAGCGGTCGCTCAAATCTAGTCGTTCCAGCCAATTCTCAGCTGCTGCTTTAGCTTTCTTCTTTTTCAGTCCTTTGAGCCGTCCCAGATAGATCAAGTGCTCCCCCACCTTCATTTTCTTGTATAGCCCTCGTTCTTCCGGTAGGTAACCAATTTGCTGCGGATGATCAGCGTGTAGAGGTTCACCACCCAAGAGGATTGAGCCTTCATCCGGGCGCGTTATGGTGGTAATCATGCGGATCAAAGAAGTCTTACCCGCACCATTTGGCCCTAGTAAACCAAATATGCTACCACGGGGTATGGCCAGTGAAACGGCATCAACGGCTACTTTGCTGCCGTAGCGTTTACTTACCGTATTTATTTCCAGAATATTTGCCACTGCTCGTAGGAATATAGATATTACCATCCTTCGGATGCTGCCACAATGATACAAAATACTCAAAGATCACATCTTGCGGTTCCCTGGTTGGTCATCGTGAATCCACAATCGGCCAACGGGCAGATTGCTAAGGAATGGCCCGTATGGGAAAAACGTTTGCGAAGCTTGCTACCGCAAATGGAAGTCCGCATTAGCCCCAAAGCCAATAGTGCCACTTACTTGGTGGCGGAGGGTGTACAGCAGGGGTTCCGACATATTTTGGCGGTCGGCGGAGATGGTACGGCGCATCAAGTGGAAAACGGAATCATGCTCCAGACCGAAATCCCTTCTTCCGAACTTACTTTTGCTTTACTGCCCGTTGGTACTGGTAATGACTGGATTAAGACACATAATATCCCTCGCGGATGGGATGCTTGGGCTACGTATTTCCGCCAGGCAATACCCGATGAACAAAACGTGGGGCAAATCACCTACCAGACCGACCACAATGAAATCGCGCGGCGCTACTTCATAAATGTAGCGGGTCTAGCTTATGACGCTTTTGTAGTGCGTTACACAGCAGGCACGGTTTCTCGCTTACCGGGCAAACTATTTTATTTCTGGGCTACCTTTCGCTGTCTGTTTCAGTATACACCACAACGAGGGCGCTTGCACTTTAATGGGCAGGAAGTAAAGGATGCCTATTATACCGTTAATCTAGGCATTGGAAAATTCTCTGGTGGGGGAATGCAATTGGTTCCTCACGCAGAGCCGGATGGTGAACACCTGGCCCTTACGTACGTGGGAAGGATAAGTCGCTTGGAGGTACTCCTAAATTCTTTCCGTTTTTATAAAGGACGCATTGCGAACTATGGCAAGGCTAAACTTACTGGGACAACACGGATCAATATCTATCCGCTCCCGGGACAAGAAATACTCGTTGAGGCTGACGGAGAGTTCTTAGGTAGCAGCCCGTGTTCTATTGTGCTGATAAATAGAGCTTTACAATTCCTAGCCCCAGCCTAAAGCACATTCTTTCCTAGACGTCCCTTTCTTTATTTCGTCGATATTTTCTGTTCGCTAGCCGAAAGAAGAGGCAGCTCATGGCTTTTGAGTGCACCTTTGAAATGTACTGAGGAATTAACCTCTATTGTTTAACCCATAATTTGGAACCATGAAGATCCTGATGTCAAATGCTATGATGATGAATAACTACAACCGTAGTTTACAGCGCAAAGCTAACAAGGGATTTACCAAGGTTGGCCTCCCTCTTGCTAAGCAGAGCGGAGAGGTCTTAGAGCCAGTTTCACCATTGGTGGCACAGCGGTTCCAGGCGCAGATAGAGCGCGAAGTGCAGCGTAGAGAAATGGCCATTGGCCTGATCTTGATCGGTATTGCCGGAGGCAGTGCAGCGCTGATCCTGCTGCTTATGGGTATGTTCTGAACGAGTTAGTATACCGATAGCGAAGTGGTTTGGGAACCCAAACTAGCTTCGCATCGAGTATATACTCGCCCGAACAAAGATTGGGCTTCCCCCAATCAAGTTCGAAGGCGGTATAATAAATCAGATAGTGTAGTATTATTGTCGTGGCCTGATTCGGGAAACTGGATCAGGTTTTTTATTGGCTTCAAGTTTCAGTATCCACTGGATAAACCGAAGTACGCAACACCTCTTCGTAATAAGATTCGTACTTGGGCAAGATAATATCCAAATCAAAGCGCTTAGCTTGTGCTAACGCATTAGCCCGGAAACGAGCCAGTGTTTCTTCGTCTTTGAGGATATCAACTGCATATTTGGCCATCGTATCTACATCGCCTACATCAGCCAGGTAACCGGTTTCACCGTGGATATTTACTTCTGGAATACCTCCCACATTAGAAGACACAACGGGAACTTCACAGGCCATGGCTTCCAGAGCAGCCAAGCCAAAACTTTCGCTGGTAGATGGCATGAGGAACAGATCAGTCAGGGACAGCAGTTCCTCAATGGCGTCCTGCTTACCAAGGAAGCGGATCTCATCACAGAGCTGCAAGCGGCGGCAGAGGGATTCCATATCTCGGCGCTCGGGGCCATCACCTATGAGCAAAAGTTTACTAGGAATGATTTCCTGGACTTTTTGGAACACCTTGATCACATCTTCCACCCGCTTAACCTTACGGAAATTGCTGGTGTGTACTAATATTTTTTCGCCATCAGGCGCAATAGCCTTGCGAAAATGATCCTTATTGACCCGGCGAAAACGCTTAAAGTCAACAAAGTTGTGGATGACCTCTATGCCGCGCTGAATATCGAAGTAATCAAATGTCTGCTGGCGTAGACTTTCTGATACTGCCGTAACACCATCTGACTTATTAATGGAAAAAGCTACTACCGGAGAGAAAGCCTTGTTATTGCCAACTAAGGTAATATCGGTTCCGTGCAAAGTGGTCACTACGGGAACATAGCGCCCTTGCGTGAGCAAAATTTTCTTAGCCATATAAGCCACTGCCGCGTGGGGGATCGCGTAGTGAACGTGTAGGAGGTCTAAGTTTTCGTACTTGACAACATCCACTAGTTTACTAGCCAAGGCGGTATCATAGGGAGTATATTCAAAGAGTGGATAGTCTTCGGTTCCTACCTCATGGTAGTACACGTTTTCGTGAAAATGAACCAATCTGGCCGGAGGGCGATAGGTAATGAAGTGGATTTCGTGCCCGCGTCCTGCCAGCCCAAGGCCTAGTTCTGTAGCCAGTACCCCACTCCCGCCATAAGTTGGATAACAAACAATCCCTATTTTCATCCTGCTTAGTATAGGTTTACCTTTTATAATAGCAACAATACAAAAATAGTTGTCATAAGTATAGTCTAAGTGGGCGAGCTTCTGGCCTGGCGCAGCCAAACCAAGCGCTTTAACAACTCATTTAAAACTAGAAAAGTGCTTTCCTGGAATACTCCAAGAAAACACCTTTCTGATATCTCAACCGGTTAAGAAATGCAGGCTTACTGCGTCTTCATCAGTCTTACCGTCTTACTCTGACCAGCAGCATGTACTTGTATAAAGTAGATACCATCTGGTAATTGACTTATGTCGATCTGTTCGTTCAAGTTACTGACATTCTCAAATATTGGACTTTGCCACATGCGCTGTCCGAGAGTGCTCATGACCTCGATACGTGCATCAACCGCATCCGCAAAGTTTACGCGCAAGCGGGTTTGATCTGGAGCAGGATTAGGTACCAATTGAAGGTCACCAATCAAAACGTCAGAAATCTCTGCCGTATTCACTGATTCTAGTAGGAAAGTGAAGCTAGCAGAACAACCTCCACGGTCCGTGATGGTTACGGAATACTCGCCAGGTTCAAGGTTGGAAAGCGTATCCGTTGTTTCACCCGTGTTCCACATGATGTCAAATGGACCTACACCTCCTTCTGGTAATAGGATAATCTGACCATCATCCATACCAGCAGTTGGATTGTCAACAATAGCGTTAGTTGTAAAGTCCTGACAACGACGCAAGTTAATATTATCCACATCTAACCAGTAGTCCACATCAAAGCCTCCACTACCGTAAGCACCGGCAATACGGATGAGAATATTTTCACCCTCAAAGTTGGCAAGTGGTACCGCAACTGTACGTAGGGTTGCACTTGGTTCGTGACTGGTTCCTGGCTGTAGGAAGGCTATACCGAAGTTCTCCCCGCAATCCACAGAAACAAGCACCGACAAGAAATCCTCTGCCGTCAAATTCGTAGTGGGCACTGTTCCAGGCTGCCAATCTACATAGCGGTAATCAAAGAACAGGGTATCAGTAGCCTCAATCGGCCCTAAAACGGGTAAATCAAGGATGAATTCATCGTCATCACCAAACAGGTTAGCCGACAGTACGTTCGTTGCGTTATTGTGATCGAAAGGCGCTGCCAGGAAGGTATTACCGGCAATAGTCATATACGCTGGTATGCCGTTTTCAAAGTCCTCATATAGCGGTGGCGCGAAGCGATTCAGAACGATGGTAAAGGTATCGTTGTTCAAATCACTATCGTTCATCATGTCAGTCCAGATCTGGATGATGTACTCACCCGGCAAGGTGAAATCATAAGTCAGGTCAAACTCAAAGGTTCTCGTACTGTCTCGGCTGATAATGCCCGTGTAGAAACCATCCGTAGGTTGACTGACGCCGGAGGGTTCTCCGTTCACACTAAAGTTGAGTGGGAAGAGGGTCTGCGGATCAGCACCGAAGTTCGTAATTTCTACTAGGATAGCTTCGCCTAATCCCAGACCACAATCATCGTCAGGAGTAACAAGGCCGGTTATGCCAATATCATTGGTATAGATAGTGGTAAAGAAGAATGGTCCCACACGAATGCTCTCCGTCCCATCCTCACAGATATTGGTCAGGTAGAATTCGTAAGCCGTATTCTCCTCTAAATCTGACAGGCTGGTTAGTTCATCCGTACCATTTACAATGTTTCCGGTACCAATTTCAAAACCAAGTGTATCGTATTCAATCAAATACTGTTGGTTTTCACCAAGTAGCTCTACTGCAATATCAGCAGTGGTTGCACCGAAGAAGTCTACGGTGACGTTTTCAGTGAAGATGATATCTTCAGGTACACAAGGCACACAATTAACCGTCGCTTCCCAGCCTGGACGGGTTACTGAACCATCGGAATCCCAAGTTACTGTTAGACAACCGTCGGCTGATTCAGAAGTAAAGATGGAAGGTTCAAGCACATTGTCGTTTAACAGAACACTTGCATCAGCTCCACTATAAACCATAAGGAAGTCCCAACCACTTTCAACATTCACAAAAGAAAAGTCCAAAACAACGATATCACCAGGAGTGTCCGGACAAAAAATCCAAGTTTCTAATTCATTACTCTGATAGTTTTCATCAGGGCCACCACTATCGAAAAAGCTATCCCCACAACCAGGGCTAGTGCGGAAGGAGGCTGGACCGGCCCATTCTGTAAAGGGCTCGTCTCCTGCACATTGTCCGCGCACGTAGAAATCGTATTCTGTACCGCTTTCCAAGCCTTCTAGGAGATAAGGATTGTCTGTAATATCAGTTACGGTTGGTACACCAGTAGGAGGAGTGCCCGCTGGTACAACCTCAATATCCCAAACGCTTGGAGGACCGATCTGAGTCCAACCCAGCACTACAGAGGAAGAAGTAACATTAGTAGTCGTCAGGAAGAGTGGCGCCGCACACTCTGGAGGAGCAGTACAGTCGATAGTTGCTTCCCAACCTTCAAAAGCAAAAACGCCATCAGAATCAAAAATAACGGTAAGACAGCCATCCGCAGATAAGGAGGTAAAAGTAGCTGGTGCTTCCAGACTTTCCTCTAGCAAAATAGAAGCGTCTGCTCCACTGAAGATTTGTAGATTATCAAATGGTGTTTCAATTTCTACGAAAGTAAAATCGAGCACTACTAAATCGCCCGGGCTATCTGGGCAGAAGACAAAGGTTTCGAATTCATTATCTTGATATGGGCCATCTGGACCACCACTATCAAAGAAACTGTCACCACAACCTGGGATAGTTGTAAAGCTAGACGGGCCAACCCAATTGGTGAATGGCTCATCGCCTTCGCATTGCCCGCGCACGTATACATCGTAGGCAGTACCGCTATCAAGACCAGTAAGTTCATAAGGGTTATCGGTAACACCAGTAATTGTAGGTGTACCAGTTGGAGGGGTCCCTGCTGGTACCACCTCTAGATCCCAAGTCATGACCGGGCCAATTTGTCCCCAACTGATCATCGCGGAAGCTGAAGTAACATCGCTGATTATAAGATCGCTAGGGTCAGCACACTCCGGAGGAACGATACAGTCAACTGTCGCTTCCCAACCGCCGGAGACAACGGAAAAATCAGAGTCCCAAGTCACCGTTAGGCAACCGTCCGCCGATAGAGAGGTAAAGGTCTCTGGCACCTCCAAATCACCATTTAAGACGATGGATGCGTCTGCTCCACTGAATACCATCAAATCATCACAGCAACTTTCTACACTTACGAAAGTAAAATCCAATACAACGAGATCACCAGGATTATCTGGGCAAAAGACCCACGTTTGGAATTCGTTATTCTGGTAGTCACCATCGGGTCCACCACTGTCGAAAAAGCTGTCTCCACAACCAGGAATGGTTCCAAAGGAAAATGGTCCTACCCAGTTGGTAAACTCTTCGCCATCAGCACACTGACCACGCAGGTAAAAATCATATGATGTGCCACTTTCTCCACCATCCCAAGTGTAAGGATTATCGGTGATATTGCTAATAGTAGGCGTACCGGTAGGCATTTCGCCAGTGGCTACAATTTCTACATCCCAAACAGTCACATCACCCACTTGAGCCCAAGAGAAGGTAGCCCCACTCGCAGTAATATCACTGATTACGATAGATTCTGGATTAGGACAGGGTGGTGGCGGTGCACATCCTACCGTCGCTGCCCAACCACCGTTGGTGACAGAACCATCCGAAAACCAAGTCATAGTCAAACAACCATCAGCTGCGCTTGAGGTAAAGGTTTCTGGATCTTCAACATCCAAATTAATGGGACTGTCAAGGTTTCCACCATTGTAAATTCCGATTGGATCACAACAGCTTTCTACATCTACAAAAGTGAAGGTCAGCGTTACTAAATCACCAGGATTATCCGGACAAATAATAAATGTTTGACCTTCGTTGTTACTGTAATTACCGTCGGGGCCTCCGGAATCGTAAAAAACATCTCCACAAGTCTGGCCACTCAATTGAACAATGCCGAGGGATA
Source organism: Bacteroidota bacterium (assembly GCA_039816955.1). GTDB lineage: Bacteria > Bacteroidota > Bacteroidia > Chitinophagales > Saprospiraceae > Lewinella. The sequence continues at coordinate 51,562 of JBCBWU010000006.1, read as the reverse complement.
GGGTGACAAATAGAGAAAGAGTAAATTTCCAGCTCATGAAGCTTTGATTTTTGGCAGAACGTTGCTATACCGCCAACGAAACGGCTTGGGTTGTACCAAACATTTCGGGCGAGTACCTGGCTACTGTACTAAGGTACTTTGACAGGTGGGTACACTCGTAGCAAAGCCGGTTTGGGGACCCAAACCACTTCGGCTTCGGTATAATGAATTTTGCTTGCCTTGTTCACATTATAAAACGTGCTAAAATTAGCCAAAAATAAAGAATCGCCCATTTTAAATTGGTAGTGTAGCACGTCGCTGACAAAGCGTAGGAAAGTAATATGTAAGCCTAAGTTGGAGTTTTTTCAGAAATCCTTTATTTTCAACGAGATAATCGACATCATTCCGCTTTTCCGCTAAACATTTCGGCCTAACGACTGTTAGTTCCGAAAATGCCATGATATAGGCCTGTCCTAAGCGCATTATATCACGAGCAATGTCTGCACGATAGAAGAGAAAAAACAGTATCAGTGGCGGTATACTCCATCAAGGATTTGGAAAAACTATCGGGTATCAAAGCTCATACCATTCGTATTTGGGAGCAACGATACGGTATTTTGGAACCACAGCGTACCAAAACCAACATCCGCTATTACCAGGATGAAGACCTCAAAATACTGCTGAACGTAGCCCTCCTTAACAAAAATGGTATTAAGATCTCCAAGATTGCTAAAATGGGTGATCAAGAGTTAGCGGAAAAGGTAGCAGCTATCTCGGAGATCAACTTTGAAGACGGAACACAGCTCGATGCCCTCACGATCTCCATGATCGAAATGGATGAGGACAAGTTTGATCGCATTGTCAACACCAATATTGAGCAGATTGGTTTTGAGCGAACCATGATGGAAGTCATTTATCCTTTCCTTGACAAGCTAAGCCTACTGTGGCTTACTGGTTCCATTAATCCGGTGCAAGAAAACTTCATCAGTTATTTGATCCGGCAGAAGATCATTAGCGCCATCAATAGTACTCCGCTCAATAGTACACAAGAGAATGATAAGATCATGTTGTACCTTCCCGAAGGAGAACGACAGGAGCTTTCGTTGCTCTTCATGCATTATCTCCTGAAGTCGCGAAATAAGTATGTTGTCTATCTGGGTCAAGACATTAGCTTGGCCGATTTACTGGATGCTAACCGTATCCACCAGGCCGATTACATCTTTACTATGATCACCGAAACCTTCGCCCAGGAGCCCGTACAAGATTATGTGGACCGCCTGGCAGAAGCCTTCCCCAGCACCCATATCCTCCTTTCTGGATACCAAGTGGTCGCTCAAGACGTACAAGCGACCAATCACATCACTGTTTTAAGGAGCCTAGACCAAATGCTCAGCTTTATCCAATCTTAAACCCTCCCTTCCTAACAATTTACTCCCGAGCCTGCCTCAGTTTTATTTTCATTGTTACTACAACAATCATCTCTTAGGTGTTGTTATCTCCCTGTTCTATAACCAAATCTCAACTACATACAATCATGAAGAACATCCTGTTTTTAGCATTGGCACTATTCCTAGTAGCCTGTGGAGGCGCTCCAGAAGGAGAAAAAGTAGAAGCTCAAGAAGCAGTGGAGACTACTGAACCAGCGACTGCGGCAGCTACGCTTGCGGTTAACACCGAAGCCAGCATAATTAACTGGATTGGTGCTAAATTCACTGGCGACCAGCACATGGGTACTCTAAATATTTCCAAAGGAGAACTAGCTACTGAAGGTGGCCAGCTAGTTGGCGGTAGCTTTGTTATTGATATGACTTCCATGAAGAACACAGACTTACCTGAGGATAAGCAGGGTGACCTGGTTGGTCACTTATCGAATGGCGACTTTTTTGAAGTTGAGAGCTTCCCACAAGCTACCTTCGAGATTGCTGAAGTAGCAGCCGTTGAAGGCAATCCAGAGCAAACCCATACTATTACGGGTAACCTAACGATGAAGGATATTACCAAGAGCATCACCATCCCAGCTAAAGTTACGATGGGCGAGAACGGCGTGAGTGCTGAGACACCTCAGTTCGTCATCGACCGCACTGAGTGGGGTATAATGTACGGCTCTACTACAGCTGGTGCTTTGAAAAATAAGGCTATCAAGGATGAGATCGCATTGCAGATCAACTTGTCTACGAAGTAAGCGTAATCTGATCAACAGACCGTTCTACCTAAGCAGATAGAAAAATGGGGAGCATACCGCAATGGTAGCTCCCCATTTTTTTCTTCCTATCAAAAACGACTACCAACCGTCTCCGTCCACAATATCACCGATGGTGCCCAGGATACTTCCCTCCCCCTTACTGCCACCGCTATAACGCCGCGAAGCAGCCATGATACGATCACTCAAACGGCTAAAAGGTAGGGTTTGCACCCAAACTGTACCGGGCCCTTGCAGGTGCGCGTAGAATAAACCTTCACCCGCAAAGAGTACGTTGCGAATCCCCTTGATCATTTCAATATCGTAATGCACATCGCGGGTAAAGGCAACCAGACAGCCCGTATCCACGCGAAGGGATTGGCCCGCTTCCAGACGCCGCTCCACGACGTGGCCGCCCGCGTGTACGAAGGCCATGCCGTCACCTTCCAGCTTCTGCATGATAAAACCTTCACCACCGAAGAATCCGCGGCCTAACTTTCTACTGAACTCAATGCCAATGCTTACACCTTTGGCTGCGCAAAGAAAGGCGTCCTTTTGGCAAACGATTTTGCCGCCTCGCTCGCTCAAGTCCAATGGAATAATTTTGCCAGGATAGGGTGCAGCAAAACTCACCGTTTTTTTACCCACACCTCCATGGGTGAAGGCCGTCATAAAGAGGCTTTCGCCGGTGATAATACGTTTACCAGCGCTGAGGACTTTCCCCCAGAGCCCTTTGTTCTCTTCTTCGTGGCTCCCGTCACCAAAGATGGTAGACAACTCAATCTCGTCGTCCATCATCATAAAGCTGCCGCTTTCGGCTACGACGGTCTCATAGGGATCCAATTCAATCTCTACAAATTGCATTTCCTCACCGAAGATGCGATAATCAATTTCGTGTGCGTTCATTACAGTAATTTGGATTTTGGTTTTCCTGTACTCATTTGATTAAGTACATCCTCCCCCAAATTACAGGATTTGCTACGCAACACGCAACTTTTTATCGGCGAGTATTGACTCTACTTCGACTAGATAATTCCCAGGTCGTCAAAGTGCTTATTCAAGATACTAGTGCTAGAGGCCCCCAGCCAGCTATCCAGTACATTGGCGTAAACGTTGCGGAAATCTACCTGGTATTTCAAATCTCCTTTGTCTAGGTTGGTGAGGTCAGGCCCATTATTGTAGAAACCAGCTTGGCGTAGGTTGCCCCCTAGAAGATACAGGTTGCTAGCTGCACCGTGGTCGGTACCTCTAGATCCATTTTGCGCTACGCGCCGTCCAAACTCAGAGAAGGTCATCACCAAGGTATCTTGCCAGAGGTTGTGCTTATTCAATTCTTCCGCCAGGGCTTTCACACCCTCAGCGTAGATAGAAAGTAAGCGTCCCTGCGGGCCCTTTTGGTTGGCGTGCGTATCAAAGCCGCCTAAAGAAACATAATAGACCTTGCTGGTATTACCCGCTAGAATTAGCTCTACCACCTGACGTAAATCACGCCCAAATGGCGTAGCTGGAAAGTTGGCGCGGCTTCTTCGGCCACCGGTTTGTTCCAACAGATACTTAGTACTCGACTGGGTATCCAGTAGCGTTTTGTATAAATAGGCTACTTCCTCATGTTCGTGGTCAGGTGTGTCTTGTTGCCCCAAATAGGATAGCAAGGGATTCTTGTTGGTACGCTCCATCTGGCGGAGGTCATTCATGGCAAAGCCCAAACGTTGTTCTCCTTTCAGCGCTAGGCTCAAACCTTGCCCTAGCTCCAGGGCATAGTGCGGCGATTCACATCCATTGCACTGGCTATCCAGATAACGGCCCAACCAGCCACTGGTCAAGTACTCACGGCTATCAGAGGCCGTTTGCCAAATATCCATACTCCGAAAATGGGAGCGATTAGGATTGGGGTAACCCACATTATTCACAATACTGACCCAGCCTTCGTCATACAGTGATTGAAGGTCAGAAAGGGAAGGGTTAAAGCCCAACTCGTCCGTCACTCGCAATACCTCACTATCGCTAATGGCAATATCTGGCCGCAGTTCATAGTATTTATCGTTCCGATAGGGTACAATGGTGTTGAGGCCATCGTTGCCTCCGGAAAGCTGGATGACGATCAAAATCTTTCCATTCGTCTGGCCAGGAAGGTGATTCAAGAAAGAGGGTGCCCATAAAGCGGCGGATGCCAGGCCGGTATTTTTAAGAAAAGTTCTCCTTTTCATCTTAGCAGGTTTGAAATTCAGGAAGAGAGAATAAGACCAATAACATGCGACGCAAGCGTTCTTCGCCTTCGGTATTATCTACCAGGCCCACAAGGCTCGTCATATCTATTCGGCTTGGTCCGGGCAGTAGGTAGTCGCTTAGGGTGCCAAAATCGGCAACCAGATCAGTGCCCGTCATCATAGGAAGTAATGACTGCAGGTTAACAACGGCCTCCAATTTACGGGTACTAGGGTCTGAGAGAATTTCTAATTCTGGTTGGTCGCGGAAGCGTAAATCCAGTTCACGCTTACTCAGCAATCCTGCTCCAATATTTAGGCGAAGCATGAGGGTAGCATTATCAATCCAGTGCCGCCCACCGGGCCAACCCGCTACATTGGGTGGATCAAAGGGCGTTTGCCCTAGTGCACGCAGCAAGCGAGCTTGAGCCGCAGGCTTACCAAACTGTAGGCCCAAAGTTTTGCGTAAGCCAATCAGCAGGACAATCGGCGACTTGATTTGACCACCCCGGAAACGTTGGTCGTAAAACCAATCCGCAGCAAAGAGGTACCGTAGAAGGGTCTCCGTATGGTAATCACTCTCGTAGTAGACGGACGTCAGCTCTTGGATCAGTCCTTCATCTGCGGGAGCACTCACGTAATAGTCCCAGAATTTACGTACCAGGAATTCCGCCGATTCTCTTTGATCTAAGATGATCCGGATAATGTCTTCGCCATTGAAACGACCGCTTTGCCCAAAGAAGGTTTTCTGCCCGTAATCATGGGCGCGGGCGCGGAAACGATAAATGCCCTTGTAGTTGCTACCCCAACCAGTAAAGGCCCGGGCGGCTTCCTTGATATCTTGTTCCGTATAGTTACCACGCCCAATGGTGAATAGCTCAAGCAGTTCGCGAGCGAAGTTTTCATTGGGGCTATTCTTCTTATTCTGCTGGTTATTCAGGTAACGAATCATGGAGGGATCCTTAGCTACCGCCAAACAGAGATCACGAAACGAACCCAAGGCATATTCACGCAGCGTGTTCAATTGCTGAATCGCCAAATGGCCTAATATAGAGCGACACGCAAAGTGATCGTGCCAAAACAGGGTGAGGCGTTCTAGTAATGCACTCTCCGTAGGATCAGCCATGCGATCGAGCCACTCTAGCGTATACGATTGAGTGAGCATTCGGCCAGCCTTACGACGGTCCTCCATGGTGGCCTCAGCCAGATCTTCAAACGAAGCAACCGTAAGTGGGGGTGCTGCGTGAGCTTGGGTAAATAGTTGCTCCAGCGCTCCCAAAAAACCTTGTCGCTTTAACTGTTCCCATTCCTCAGGGCTAGCGCCAAAACCGGCACGCTGGTACAGATGCTTTATTCTATCAGACATATTTGTTTCCGCGTTTTTCCTTTAGACGACAATGATGACGATACGTTTATTTTGCTCGCAAGTTTTAGCAAAAGCTTAACGTTAGGCGAATGAATACAGCCGAAACAGGCACAAGAGACTTGGCCAGAAATATTCGGACTAAAACGTCACACGGAAAATTACATCTCACTGATGGGTAGCACACCGAAGCCTTCTTTCTTCGTGGCTTTGTAAAGCGCTGCCGTTTCCTGAATAGTCTGCTCCAAATCGTGATAATGTAGTCCTAAAACCAGCTCGGACTGGCTGCTATCGTAGACAAGGTCTTGATAAGTAGACTGTACGGTTTCACGCGTCAGTAAGGGCGAGCTTCTGGTAAGCAATGATCGAATACGCTCCAAGCGAGCCAGCCATCTAGCGGCAAAATAGGAGAGGTTTCTAGCGGGAGGTGGATGCCCAAAAGCACTCACCATTTGCTGTAAGAGCATTTTGTAGCTCACATTGCTGCCATTTAGGAGAAAAGTGGCCCTATCTGTCCCGCGTTCCAGTACTATTAAGGTAGCCTGGGCTACATCACGTACATCCACTACGCCAGTGTTTCCGCTAGGATAAAAAGAAGGGGCTCCCGCAGCATAATCAAAAAGTTTAACGCTGCCCTCCGTCCAACGGCCTCCACCCAACACAATAGAAGGATATAGAATAGCAACCGATAAGCCTTCTGCCTGTCCTCGCCAGACCTCTAATTCCGATAGAAATTTACTACGCGAATACTGCGACACCTTGGGGCCATCTTCCCACTTGCTTTTTTCAGTGGTCAGCTGCCCAGGCGTATTGCGGCCCAGCGCCGCAACGGAGCTAATGTAAACCAGGCGCTCAACTTTATGGTGCAAAGCCGCATTGACAACGTTTCGAGTACCACCACGATTGATCGTTAGCAGGCGTTCCTTATCGGCAGGTTGAAAGGAAACCAGAGCCGCACAATGAATGATGACCTCCATGTTTTCGAAGGCATCCTCTAAAGCGAAGTAATCGGTAACATCTGCTGTTCGCCATGCTATTCGTTCTGCACTCTCCCCCAGTAGTTCCAGCGAACTTGTGGATCGGCGCAAGCCACACAGCTTTGTGTAGCCAGCCGCCAGTAATTGACGCACGACATAGGATCCTATAAATCCGGTCGCTCCGGTAATGAGTATAGCAGTGTCTTTATTCAATGCTCCACACTTTTAATGTCCAGGGCCAGGCCGATCCTCATCAGATGGCGCCACTTGTGGAAGTAAGGACAAAACCGACCGAAGACGGAGCTGAAGAACCGAGAAAATGCCAACCAGGCCAACCAGCTGATTCTCCTCCTCATCCATAAACTCATGCAAGCCAGTGCCCAATTCTGGGTAATCCTCCAGCAAACTGGCTAAACGATCGGATTTTTCAGACATAGTTGGAGCTTTATTTGATCTACCTGCGCTGGCAAAAAATGGTTGTCTCAAGATACTGCAAAACGCACAAAGCTATTGGGTGGGATCCGGTGCCGGCATTCCCGTAGGCTTACCATCAATACTCTGAGTATTTCTATCCACCCAGTATTGTTTGATGCCTTCCTCTCCTTTCTGCTCTGCCCATTGGTATAGCCGATCCCGTTGCCCCACATAGTCATAAAGGGGTACCGCATAACCACAGGAGGTCTGTACACTTTCAATCTGTAGATCAAAGATTTGCCGGGCGCCATCTAGGCGTGGAAAAGATGCTACCAGCGTATCCCATTCCTCGTCTCCGGGATATACCACTCGGGCTGTACCATACACCCGTAAGATGAGAGGGTTACCCGCAAAAGAGCAAAACATTAGGGTCATACGGTTGACCGCCAGAAGGTGCGCAGCAGTTTCGTTCCCGCTTCCGGTAAGGTTGAGCCAAACAATCCGCTCTGGCCCCAGTACTTTCAGCGAATCTAGTCCTTTGGGTGAAAGATTCACTCGCCCGTCAACATCAGCAGTAGCTACGAAAAACATCTGCTGCTCCGCAATAAAGTTTTGCAGTGCAGTACTGAGTTTAGGGAAAAACTTAGCCATAACCGTCGGTTTTTAGTCAATCAAGAATCTACCGGTCAAGTATTAGTATACTGCCTCGGCAATCTTGCGAATAGTGGAGGAATCCCCCATGGTGTAGTAATGTAGGCAGGGTGCGCCAGCCTCTTTAAGTTCTTTACTTTGGGCTATACACCATTCTATACCCGCTTCGATTCGCGCTTCCGCTGTACTGGCCTTAGTGACCGCCTTTACCAGATCACCAGGCATATCTACATGAAACAAGCGAGGGATACTATTTAGTTGATATTTCTTGGTAATTGGTTTCAAACCGGGTACAATTGGCACTGTGATTCCCGCATCCCGACAGGCCTTTACATAATCAAAATACTTCTGATTATCAAAGAACATTTGGGTAACGATGTAGTCTGCACCCGCATCAATTTTGGCCTTAGTATAGTGAAGATCGAGCTCCAGATTGGGCGCCTCGAAGTGCTTTTCCGGATAGCCGGCAATTCCGATACAGAAATCAGTAGCAGCACCATTTTCGATATTAGAATCCAGGTACTTCCCGCTATTCATATCCCCTACCTGCTTCACCAGGTCCAGGGCGTACTCGTGTCCACCCTCTTCGGGAATGAATTTCCCTTCAAATTTTCGCGCGTCCCCACGCAGCGCCAACACATTATCTACGTTTAAGAAGTGCAGGTCGATCAACGCATTTTCTGTATCCTCCTGGGTGAAGCCTCCACAAATAAGGTGTGGAACGGCATCTACACCGTAGCGGTGCATAATAGAAGCACAAATCCCAACAGTACCGGGGCGCTTGCGAATGGCTGTTTTTTCGTAATAGCCACTTTTGCGCTTTTTGTAGATGAACTCCTCCCGGTGGTAAGTGACATCAATGAAAGGTGGCTTGAATTCCATCAGAGGATCAAGGGCATTAAAGATATCCTGCATCTGCCCTCCTTTCAAAGGGGGAAGGACCTCAAAGGAGATCAAGGTTTGATCATTAGCCTGCTTAAAGTATTCCGTTACTTTCATCTGTTGATTCGGGCGTTGATTCCTAAGGCCGCAAAGCTAAGGATAAATTAAAGGCCGTGCTGGCTTATCAATTCCCGGTGGGTCAACTATTTGTCAGGATATACTGGATTTAAGCAGGTACTGTGCGTGACGAGGATATTTTTCGAGCGTCTTAAGGAAAATTAAAAACGAGTAGGGAAGGCGTTACGATAGTATTAAATATGCGAGACGCAAACCATTATTCCTCCAAAAACTACATATTTGCCTCGGTAAACACAACATAACGACGTTTTGGGGCGTCTTTAGAACCGAATTTTTCACAACTTCATAGTCGGATTAATCCGACAACTTTTTCTCATAAAACCAATTAACACGATGCAAAAATTTGTGCTTAAGCTAGCTGGTTTGGGTCTTGTATTGACCGCCCTATTCTTTACTTCTTGTGGCGATGATCCAGTGGTTGTTAACCCACTTGGTCCTGATATTACACTTGTACCGGACCCAGGTTTCTTCTCCGGGGACAGTGAAGTGATCATCAACGATGGCTTTGCTGTTAAGGTTCGTCTAACTACTGGTGATGCTCAACTAAACACCTTGGAAATTACGGAAGGTGCTGATAAGCTTGCTGCTTCACGCTTTACCATTAATGGTGGCGCATTAACTTCCAATAACCCACTATTGATTGTTGGTGCTGATAAGGACGGTGTCACTTACGAAATTGACATTACGCCAAGTGGATCGGAGCAGGTTGGCGATTTTACTACTTATACTTTCACAGTTACTGCTGATGATGGTGAAGTAGCTTCTACAAACCTTACTATCGCTACTGTTGATCTTCCTGGAACGCCATTGACTTCTACTATCACTGGTGTACTATTGAACCAAGCAGGCCCTACTGGAACAGGTGGTTTGGACTTGGATACTGGCGATGGTACTGGTTCAGCTGATGCTGATGCAGAGATCCGCGACCTTGGTCTGGATTGTACGATGAACCCAGGTACTCTCAACTGGTTGCGCCAGATTGGTACAGTAAACGGTGCTGATATGGTACGTATTGATCAAACTGCAATTGAAGGTTTTGACTTCGCTGCGATCGATAAGAAAGAGCCTATTGCTGATGCCTTCTCAACTGCAGGTATCACTTTATCTGACGGTACTTCTACTAACTGTGCTAACGGTAACGAAACGACTGTACCTAACTCTTCTCAAGTAGCAGAAGGTGACGTATTTGTAGTATTTGCCAATAACACTTACTACATGCTTCGTGTAGATGCTGTAAACGAGAATAATACTGGCAATGACGATAGCTACGAGTTCTCTATCAAGTTCTAATTATCGCTTGATTGCATAGTTTAGAGGCTTAGGCATTCTAAACAATTGCGGGGCCGAAACCAGCTTTATTACAGGCAGGTTTCGGCCTTCGTATTTTTGGTAGATTTCTTAGTTTAGTAGAAAAGTAAGCTCACATGCCCGAAATCACCGAAGTATTCTATCCGCGCGAACGTTCTGAATGGCGTGCTTGGCTTGAGGAATACCATCAAAATAAGACCGAAGTGTGGCTGCAAATGTGGCGCAAGGATACAGGCAAACCCACCCTACCTTATGATGATCTGGTGGAAGAGTGCCTCTGCTTTGGTTGGATTGACGGGGTGGTAAAAAAACACGGTGAGGGCGGTCGCGTGCAGCGCATTACGCCCCGTCGCCCCAAAAAGAGTTACCTCTCGGAACTGAATCGTCAACGCTTCTGGAAACTAGAACACCTGGGTTTAATGACACCCGCTGGCTACGCGCCCGCCATTGTAGACCAAATCGGTAAACCGACCGATCCTTTTGAAATTCCAGCATGGATTAGTGAGCAATTACAGGCAGATCCTACCGTTTGGGAAACATTTCAGTCCTTCTCTCATTTCTACCAACGCCTTAAAGTTGGCTGGATCGCCGAGGCGGGCACGCGCCGCGAAGTGGCTGAACAACGCTTAGCTTACCTCATCAAAATGACGGCTCAGGCTAAACAGTACGGTACACGGCCGTTGGCCGGAATTCAATTAGGATAGTGAATTTTGTTTATTCAATGGAGCTGTAGTGGCGCGATTTTTGACTTTGATTTATTACCTGTCACACTTATAACTATTCCGCTTGCAATTCCCACTGCGGAATGAATTCCGCGAAACCATAAATGGGACGAGTTAAATTTCAAACCCAAATATCGTGTCAGGAATAAATATGATGGTGGGACTTAGCACAGGTTGAAGTGTTGATTAACAGACCTACAAAATATAAAATCCCTTACCAGAGGTGCGTACTTCTGATAAGGGATTTGTTGTTGAAAGGAAGTAAAAACCGTTTACTTCTCTTACGAGATTACTTTTTCTTAGGCCGCCCTTTTGCTTGCTTCACATAAGGGTTATCTGTAATACGGTGGGTCATCCGCTCTTCCTCTTTTCTGCGCAGGTCGGTCTTTGCCGTTAAGCTCTTGGTAGTCGTAGGTACTGCCAACAAGCGGCGCTTATCAATCAGCTCGCGAGTCACCACGCAGACACCGTACACTTTATTTCTGATGCGCAGCATCGCGTTATTCAGGTCCCGTAAATATTTCTGCTGACGCAGGGCCATATTATTCAGCATTTCAATATCCGAGCTAATCGAGCTATCATCTACCCAATCACCACCGTGTTCGTCGCTCGTATTTTCCGAAATTTCTCGAATCTGATCTTTCAAGCTTTCTAGCTGTTGCTCTGTCTGCTCAATTTTCTTTTCGATGATGGCCTGAAATTCCGCCAAATCTTCGTCGGAATAACGTGTTATTTGTTCTTTTTCTGCCATAGTCATCACACATTTTAGGTTAATCGGCGCAAAAGTGTTAAAAAAAGCGAGAATTAAAAAATTAAATTCTGCTAAAATCACCTTAGCACCTATTTAATAATCGCCAATAGGGTTTAAAATCAAAAAATATTGGGTGAATGTAACAAAATTCAGCATGCAAATTATCCTCACCCTCGAACAATTAAACAAGTAACACTAACGTATAATCATGTGCTCATGCTGAAAACATAATTTAGCTAACTTTGCCCCTGGTCAAACCAAAGCAACTACAACTTAGCTAATTGGGTGCATGCTGCCCAATCACTACAAACGCTGCCCTGCTGCAATTAGTTGTGAGTTAGAGCTTGTTAAAATGCCCGTAATTGACTGTAAATGGGTTTTCAACAAGCCATCAAGCGATAACTGTATATGAAAATTAGAGTTGGTATCTTTTTCGGAGGCCCTTCACGGGAACGAGAGATTTCCTTCGCCGGTGGTCGTACAGTGTACGACAATCTGAATCAAAGCCTGTTTACTCCGGTTCCAATTTTTGTGGATAGCCATCGCAATTGGGTTTTGCTCGATTGGGAATACGTATATAAAGGTAGCATTCGTGATTTCTATCCTCCGGTAGCTGCCTTGCCGGACTCTGTCAATAATTTTCAAATCTACGGCGAAAGCCTGGGCACATCGTCTCAGGATGATCAAGTGAAGATGTTGGAAGCAATTGGCCAACCCATTGCCCCCGAAGCCATAAGCGAGCATATTGACGTAGCTTTCTTGGCGCTACATGGCATATACGGCGAGGATGGTGAATTACAGCGCCAGCTAGAAGAGCTCCAGATCCCCTACACAGGAAGTGGCGTTCAAGCCAGTGAAATTGGCATGGACAAGGCACTGCAGAAAGAGCTCATGCAGCAAAAGGGCTTTGCTTGCCCGGAGGTACAAAAGCTCACGCGTAGCGAATGGCTAACTGCCGATGTATACCAACTATACGCCCAAGCCAGCCAGACCATTGGTTTCCCGCTGGTTATCCGCCCCGCCAATCAGGGGTCTTCCATTGGTGTCAGTATAATTGAAGAAAAGGCAGGCCTGGAAGGGTTTGAAATGGCCGTCAATCGTGCCTTTTTTCGCGAATTAATCCCACTGGAAGAATGGCATGATCGCTCTGATTACGATCGTGTAGAGTACGTCAAAGTCCTAGCAGATATACGCGATGGCTTGGGCTTTCCGCTAGAGGCCAAATTGGGTAGTACAACCCAAACGATCTATCATCCGGAAGACTTGCTCCACTTCCTGAACACGCAAACTGCAGAAGCAGAGCACCTGAGCCAGCTATTCGTATTAGAAGCTGAACAAACTGAGGCCACTGTCATACTGGAATCCTTCATTTCCGGTAAAGAGTTTTCTTGCATTGTACTCCGCACGGAAGATGGTTCGGTTACGGCCTTACCCCCTACCGAAATCATCAAAGGCGGCGAGGTTTTCGACTACCGCTCAAAATATATGCCGGGGCTTTCCCGTAAGGAAACGCCCATCGACCTGCCGACGGAAGCCGTTGAAGCTATTCGGCGCGAATGCGAGCACCTTTTCAATAAACTAGGCTTTCAAGTCTACGCACGGATCGATGGTTTCTACACACCAGAAAGCACCATCTACCTCAACGACCCGAATACCACATCGGGGATGTTACCCAGTTCGTTCTTCTTCCACCAGGCAGCAGAAATTGGTTTAAACCCAAGCCAGTTCTTGAGTCTGATCATTCGGATCTCTTTGCAAGAACGCTTGGCGGACCAGCCTGAGCAAGAACAATGGCGACAACTGCTACAGCAACTGGACCAAAACATCAGTGCTTTACAAGCCAGCGAAAATCAAAAGAAACGCATTGCGGTAATACTGGGGGGCTATTCCTTCGAACGCCATATTTCTGTGGAAAGTGGTCGGAATATTTTTGAAAAACTGGCCAGCTCCATTGAATTCGAACCAGTACCTGTTTTCTTAACCGGCTCGGACCGTAAGCACCAGCTTTATCAGCTGCCGATCAACCTGCTACTGAAGGACAATGCAGATGATATCAAGGATAAGATCCTTTCTTGGAAAAAGCACCCCCTCCTAGAGCAGATTCGCAAAGAGTTTTCTGCCCTAACCAATAAGTATGCTTCCGCCAATGTAGTATTTGCCCCAGAGCAACTGACCTACGATAGCCTGGCACAAAAAGTGGACGGTGTATTCATTGCTTTACACGGTAGACCGGGCGAGGACGGCCAGATTCAAATGGAGCTAGAGGCCCGTCAACTACCCTACAATGGCTCTGGCATCAAGTCATCCAGTATTACTATTGATAAATACCGGACCCTGCGTCTGCTGAGCAAACATAATCTTCCGGTAGCCAATCAACTCCTACTCCCCAAGGAAGATTACGAAGTTAACAGTACTCGTTTTTGTGAGCGTGTGGAGAAAACCTTCGGCTACCCACTAGTAGCCAAGCCCGTGGACGACGGCTGCAGCTCGGCCGTAAAGGTGATCCGAGATCGACAGCAGCTAGAGGCTTACACCCAACTCATTTTCCAACTTAATCCGGAACAGGAAAATGAACAACGCCGCCAACTGAAACTGAAGGCCAAGGAGGAATTCTCCCATAAAACAGAGATTCTTTTTGAGCAACTAGTCGAAAAAGATGCGGGCATCCACTTCCTAGAAATCACCGGAGGTATGCTTACCCACCGGGAAGACAATGGAAAGATTCGCTACGAAATCTTTGAACCCAGTGAAACACTGGCCAGTGGGGAAGTACTCTCACTAGAAGAAAAATTCCTGGCGGGTGAAGGCCAAAACCTTACACCAGCTCGTTTAGCGGTAGCTAATTTTTCTTACCAACAGGTACTAGAGCAAGTGCAACGGACCCTGGAACGCGTTGCACGGCTCTTGGATGTGGAAGGGTATTGCCGCATTGATGCCTTTGTACGTATACTGGAAGATGGCAAGGTAGAAACGCAGGTCATTGAAGTAAATTCACTGCCCGGCATGACCCCCGCTACCGCGATTTTCCACCAGGCAGCATTGGCCGGCTATAAGCCCGCTGCTTTTATCAAAAAAATTCTGGAATACGGTTTTGGGAAGTATGAAACAGAGACAGAGCCCTTGGTCGTAGCACAAGCCCCACCTCCGCCAGTGGAAGTGCAACCAGAACCATTAGCTCCTAGTCCGCCCCCACCTGCACCTCTGCAATTTGCTAAAGAGACACCGAAAAAAACTATGACCGAACAACCTTCTGAAACAACGCAAAAGCCACAGTGGTGGCGTAGAGCGTTGGACTTCTTACAGACCGGATTCTTCTTGCGCAACCTAGCAGCCATGTTGGGCTTATTGGTGATTTGCTTTTTGCTGCTAAATGTTTTTCTCAGCTTATATACCAGTCACGGCAGTTCTGTTCAAGTAGAGAACTACGAGGGAATGAGCATTGAAAATGCAACCCAAAAAGCTCGTAATCGTGGCTTTAGCGTAAGCATGTCAGAGGCTCCCTACGATATGAGTAGTACCATTGGCTTGGTGATTGATCAAGAGCCTGAGGCACTAGAACGAATCAAGAAAAACCGCACGATTTACCTCACCACTATTGGCCAACCTCGCGAGGTACCAATTTCTTCTTTCGAGGATGCCAATGATGAATTGAGTCGCTACCGGCGTTTGCTTAATAACCTGCAGGTGAAAGCAAGTGTACGCGAGACCGTGTTTGATGCCAAATTGGGGGATAGCACCATTCTGCACTTCTTCTATCAGGGTCGCAAATACCTACCCTCTGATGTACGCCGGGGAGTAAAAGTGCTACAGGGTAGTACCTTGGAGTTTGTCGTTTCAAAGTCCAAAGACGATTACGTGCGCACTCCTGCTTTGCGTTGCAAGCAGCTCAGCGAAGTACGCTTCCTCTTACCAGGGCTAGATTTGCGCTTAGGTGAAACGATAGGTGATGTTGCCATCCCTGCGGATGCTTACGTATACCGCCAGGAACCTGCTTACAAGCCTGGGGGGAAAATCCTACGCGGTTCGGAAATCAAGGTATACCTACAAAGTGAGGTACCAAGCGGCTGTGCCACAGAGGTGGAAATCAATGCGCCGCCTAGCGATAGTGGTGGCTTACCACCAGAAAAAGATTTGACTGCACCGGTTGATACCACGGGTGGCTTTTAAGCGCCTGTAATATCAGCCACCTAAATATAAAACCGCAAGGGCCAGGGTTTGGTACACAATCTACCGGGGAGTTACGATACCAGGTAGATTACACTAAAACCCTGGCTTTTGCGTTCCCACAAGGAAAGACGATAACAAATACGAGAAATGAGAATAATAGCTACTACTATTTGGTGCGCACTCCTGGTTCTCCCCCTTTTTGCCCAACGCGAGGTACCGATCTCAGGTAACCCGCAATTGGAGATGTATTACAATCAAGAAAATGCCCAATTTCTACCCCGTACCTCTGCGGTAAAGGGACTAGAGAAAAACGAAGATTGCACCCTACCGGAAGAAATGGGTTTTATGCCCATAACAGCCGGTGACGTCTTCATGGCAACCGTGGATTTGGATACCTCTGGCCTCGGAGAAAATGGCTCTTATGGTTGTTTGGATTGCGATATGCTCTCCTTTGGTAACCTGACACTCAGTGATAACAATTTAACCTACGAAGCACTCCCTGGAATCTCGGTGGAAACGGAGACCTTTACGATTGCTTACTGCAATGATTCGGGAACAGAATGCTCGGACCAGCAGACCTTCAGTTTTCTCATTCGTCGGGCAGGTTTAAATAATTTTCCGCCAGCCATTTCAGTAGGACAAAACGAGGTAGTTCAACTGACTGCTCCCAACGCCCTACCAGGCGCATTGCGTTGCAATTTTTTTGTGGATTGCATAGACAATTACGAAGGGCGCGATCAGGTAGCATACTTCACTGACTATAGCGGCCCCACGGATGAGTTTATCTACCGTGCCAGCCGGATTGCGGGTTTAGATTCATTGTGTCTGGTACTTTGTGATGAGTTTGGCATTTGCGATACTACACACTATGCTTTCCGGCTGGATGTACCATCTATCTCCCCCCCTATCTACGATGACTTTTCTTACGCTGGCCCGGTACCCAGTACCGAGATTTGGCTAGATCAGGAAGTATACATAAATACGGAACTGCCTATTAATCCGCGGTCCATTGGTGTGGCTACTTTTGATGGGGTCACTAATCGTGGGCGCCCTTATGGCGGCGGCTATGGTGCAGCAGATCGTCTAACCTCTACCTACCTTAACACCTCTACTGGCAACCTAACGCTTTCCTTCTGGCTACAACGAGGAGGTTTGGCGGACCGTCCAGAAATACGGGATAGTATGGTGCTACAATTCCGCGATTCGGACGGTGATTGGGTATCGGTGCGGGAATTTACAGGTATCCCCGCCAACCAGCCTTTCTTTGAGCAAGACACCTTCCGCTTTTACTCGGAGAATATCAGTCCACCTTTCCAGCACGACCGCTTCCAGTTTCGTTTTGTAAATTACAGTGACCGTGCTGGCTTCCGCGATAACTGGCACCTGGATTACTTGCGTCTGGACAACAACCCTTTAGCAAGTGCTTTCTTCAATGATATTGCCTTTACTCGCCCCCCGGACTTTATTCTGGAAAACTATAGCAGTATGCCGTGGAGGCACTTCCAGCCTCAGCTAAATACAGAGCTATCGGATAGTATCGATATTGGGGTTTACAACCTATTCTCTACGGCACAAAACGCTAGCCCTTCTGGGGTACTGTTGCAAGAGGGGATGACAGGAATTATTCCCTTTGGCTCCGTTCCTACCCTGTTTAATAACCTGGAAGCCAACATTGACGCTGGCGTACCCATCAACCGAGCCTATAGCCTGATGGGCGACCCCACCGGGTTCAGTGACGTTTGGGGCCCATACACCGCTAGTATGTCCAGCAACGACTTTGAAGACGAAGATGAGTTTCTGGAGTTTGAGCTCACTTATACCCTTGAGAATACTTCACAGGATGGTCTAGACTTTGTAGCGCGCAATGATGAGGTGAGCCGCACCACCGTCTTTAGCAATTATTTTGCTTACGATGATGGTACCGCCGAGAGTGCAATCGAAGCCAGTAGAGACCAACAAATTGCGGTACGCTTTGAAGCATCGGTTCCCGATACTATTCAGGGGGTACGTTTCCACTTCCCTCATACCATAGAAGATTTTACTGATCAGGAAATGATGATCAACATTTGGATTGGTGAACTGGACGATACCCCAGAATACAGTGTAGAATATATGCCGGCCTACGCCAGTACGTTTTTCGATTCCTTACAAGGTTTCACTTCATACGAGCTACTAGATATTGCCGGAGAGCTAGCACCACTAGAAATTCCTGCTGGTACCTTTTACGTAGGCTGGGAACAGCGCACAACTTGCCAATTTGGGCGTTGCATTGCCGTAGGCTATGATCGCAATCGTCCACGCGGGCTCAATAATATTTTTGTTAACCCAGGTGCCGGATGGGAACCGCTCTCTGGTGTTACCAATGGCTCACTAATGCTACGCCCAGTTATGGCTGGTGATCCACCAGTGGGTACTACTTCCACTGATGATGTTTTGGCGGAGGAACAGTTATTGATCTACCCTAATCCGAGCCGTGATTTAGTTTACCTGCAAGGACCAGAATGGGCTAGTAAAGCCACCGTAGAGGTGTTTGCGAACACGGGGCAACTGATTCTCCAGCAGGCTTACGCCGAGACACTAAATATCAGTAACTTACCAGCAGGTGCTTACTTTGTGCGCCTGCAAGACCAAGCGGGCAACTATACGGCCCCACAACGGTTAATTGTAATAAAGTAAGGTGGGGTTCGGGAAGCGAATACTATAACTATCAGCAAGCTGAAGCCCGAAGCTCACATCAAAAAACGCCCTTATGGATATTAGCGTAAAGGAATTGAAAGACCGCATGGATAGCGGCAATACCGATTTTGTATTAATCGATGTACGTGAACCCGGTGAGCACGATGCCTTTAATATCGGCGGCACCCTTATTCCGGTAGGAACTATTGCCGGTGCTTTGGATGAATTGGAGGCACATCGTGATAAAGAGGTGATCATGTATTGCCGTTCTGGCGCCCGTAGTGGAATGGCCCAAGGCTTCTTGCAACAGGCGGGCTTCAAGAATGTGCGGAACCTCACCGGGGGTATGCTGGCTTGGCAGAGCGCCTTCCCGGAATAGAGATTCTCTTACAGGATAAAACGGCCAAGTTTTGCAAAACGCAAACTTGGGTATGATAAAGGAATGATCCGAAGCTGTAGGCTACTCAAGTAGCTTGCAGCTTCGTCATTTTAGTTCGCAGCTATCTCTTCCTCAGGCGAATCGTCCACCGTCGAACGGTTGATGACAGGTAGAAGGATCAAAGCCAAAAGGCCGATCGAAATATTGCAACCAATCTGAATGGTGAAGAAAGAGATATTGGACCAGGAGAATCCGTCATCACCCGCTATGCCATAAAAGCCCAAGGCCGTAGTAGCTAAGAAGTGATACGTGCCCATTCCTCCCGGAGAAGGAATAACAATACCCCAACCACCAAAGACAAAGACCACCAAAGCAATACTAGCTGATAGATGCGCCGTGGGTTCAAAGGCAAAGAAGCAGACGTAGGTCATGAGGAAATACATCAACCAAATGTTGATGCTGTGCAGGACGAATAAAAACGGTTGGTCAAGCTTGCTAATGGTCTGTAGACCTTCTACAAAACCCATGAGGATACCACTAATCTTTTGGTAGAGCTTGGTTTGCTGCAAGCGCTTGCGCATGAGATAGAGTCCCACCAAGCCCAGTACACCTAGCAAAGCTAAACCAATTAGTAACGTAGAATTTTCGCTCAGTTTTTCTCCCAGTGCGTTATTGTCTTGCAGAAAGGCCCAGAGCGTATCAAATTCCAGTGCAAGCGCTAAAGCAGTGACTATTAGAATACTAATCACGTCAATAACGCGATCCACCACTACAGTACCCATGACCTTTTCTACGGGTATCTTTTCGTAACGTGCCATAGTTCCAGCCCGTACTACTTCGCCCACGCGGGGCAGGCCCAGATTAGCAAAATAGCCCAGAATGATGGTCAAGAAACCATTGATCAGGCGCGGCATAAAGCCCAGTTGCCGCAGTAACATATTCCAACGTACCGCTCGGGAAATATTGCTAATAGTAAAGCAAAGCAAAACCATCAATAGCCAGAAGTAATCAGCAGAAGCAAAATCGGTGAGGACTTTTTGCAGCAGACTACAGTCCGCCTCGGCAATGCCCTTAAGCTCACATTCGGCCTGATAAGCCGCATTTTGTTTCTGATACACCCAATAAAGGATCACCAGCCCAACGCTGAGGAATAACAGAAACTTAAGAAAATTAATTAGCGCTTTTTTCAACACCCGAGCTATTTAGTAGAGGCTCAAAAATAGCCTTGTGATCTTTGAGTCCTCAATTTGCTGCAAAAGTACCAAATCAAATTAATACCCGAACGGCCAGTACACCAGCGAAAAAGATCAAAGCGATACCGGCTACCCGGCGTACCCACCAGAGGTGACGAGGCGTTAGCTTATGGCGAATTTTCTTAGCTAATACCACTTTCAGGGAATCCGTAAAGACAATCATTCCTAAGATACCCGCAAAGAAAAGTGAGGCCTGTTGTCCATCGTAGTCGCGTTCCAGTATGACCCCAGTCATTACCGAGGCCCAAAAGAATACGGTGAAAGGATTAATGGTGTTCACCAAAAAACCTTTAGTCCATAACGCTAAAGGACCTTTCGTGTTCTTGAGTAAATGGTTAGGATCATCTAGCCGGGGAGGTTTGGTAAGGAGCGTCAAGGCCCCTGTTCCAAGCAGCACAACAGCTCCGGCCAAGCCAAGCGTAACCTCAAAATTGTCCAGGGCGATCCAGTCGTTGACGTAGCTGATGCCAAAGTATACGGTGAGTACAAAGAGTAGATCACTCACCCAAATTCCCAGCGCTACAGCCAGTCCGGCTTTAGTACCTTGTTCTAAACTGGCTTGGATAAGTGCGACCAATAGAGGGCCTACCAAAATGGCCAACAAGCCCCCCCAGTAAACACCTTCCATAAAGATTGACATACGGCCTAGCTGTAGATGGTGGCCACCAGTGAGCGGCGGCCGCCGCGGTTGCGAAATTCACAAAGATAAACGCCTTGCCAGGTACCCAGGTTGAGTTGGCCGTCGGTTATGGGGATAGTTACACTGCTACCGATGAAGCTAGCTTTGATGTGGGCCGGCATGTCATCGGGTCCTTCCAGGGTATGCGTGAGAAACGGTAAATTTTCGGGTACAACGTAGTTGACAATTTGCTCAAAGTCATCGCGTACCGACGGATCCGCATTTTCGTTAATCGTAAGCGCGGCGGAAGTATGCTTAATGAAAAGTGAGAGCAACCCCTGTTCGGGTAGCTCCGGAAGCATCCGTAATAGTTCAGATGTAATTAAGTGGTAGCCACGTGCGTAGGGCGATAAGCTAAATTCCACTTGCTGGATCATCGTGGCTTATTTTCTGCGGGTACCCTTACCATAGTTCGGGCAACGAATATCTCCAAAGTAATAGAGAATACCTACCCCAGCAAAGAGATAGATATCGCGCTCATTACTATCACCACGCTGGCGGCCACTTAAGCCCAAAACACTCCCATTATCGTTATCTAGCGCAGTACCAGAAGACATAAAAGCAGCCAATTCACCACGGTCTTTACGCAGGTCCGATAAATCCGGGTAGATCCCGCTCACATCGTCCAAGTAATCCGTATAGGTGGAACGGGCACCGATGTGGATATTCATACTCCAGTCGTAGTTCAGGTCCCATTTGAAACCCATACCATAGGTGAGTGCTGCGGTGACGGTAAAGTATTCTTCTCCCTTAAACTGTCCTTCGGTACCTAATGGCCGCAATTCTACCAACTCGCCAGGCTGCACGCCTTCGAGTGGCGTATCGCCCGTATACTCAGCCATCGGATTAAAATTGAAAATCGAAAGACCACCAAAGAGATAGGGGGTGAAGAAATAATCGCGGCTACCGTGAAAATACGGTAGGAAGTTAAATTCAAATAGGGCGCTGGCATCCCAAATATCCGATTGGAAACTCAGGTTACGATTCAGTTCGAAGGCATTACGAGAATCGCTATCATAGGCTTCAATTCGCCCGTAGTTTCCACTTAGAGAAAAGGCTAAACGCTCGTTAAAATTAAAGCGCGCCAGAAAACCACCCGAAGCATTGGGCCGATCCAAGCGATAATTGGTGTTGAGGTCACCAAAGTAATAGGAGACGCCGGCCCAGGGCCCAACTTCCCAACCACGCATTTGCGCCTGTCCTGAGGCTGATTGTGATGTGGTCAACACGACCAACAGAACGAACAAACAGCAATATGATACCCTCCTCATTATTTGTAATTTAAACTCCTAACCCGGGCGGCAAAAATACTGATTCTGCCGCAGCCATAGCGCTTTTCAAACGGCAAACCCCCTGGGTGTGGTATGAAAAATCATAATAAAATCACCCGACCGTCGTGAATAACGGAGATTGGGCGAAAAATGCGCCCATCGTATTCTCCAAAACAGCTGATGGACTGCCCAGCACTAGTGGCTAATAATTTCCAGCTGGCGTCAGAATTAGCCATTGAGAGATAGCGTTTTTCTTCGTCGAGTAAAAAGAACTGTTCTTTTTCAGTCTTATATATCGGCAGTACATTATCAACCAAAGCGGGTAGAACCAACAGCCAGGGAGATTGGCCCAGTGCTTTAGCATAACTGTTTTTCACTTCTTCTAAATCAGCGTAGGCTACGACTGCCTCATAAGGTTCTCGAGAGACCTGATATTGTTGAAAAGCAGCTCTAATATTCGGTTGGCCTGGATAAAACAGGAGACGACCTTTCAGTACACTCCCAGTCACCCAGTGATCTTCAAAACCCCGATCACCGAAAGCAAAATCTAGCAATAGTGCGTATTGCCCCGAACGCTCCCCTCGCAGCCAGGTACGGCGGAACTTCAACTTCTCCTCTACACCAGTACTTAAACCCAGTACCAGCCAATTATCTTCTATACTGTTCGAAGTGGATAATTGATCTTTGCGCACATTCCAGCCAGCCACCTGCAAGAGTTCTCTCTTCTGATCTGGTTGTAGGCTTTCCTTGCGCTGCCAGGCCAATACGAATAAGTAAAGCAGACCCAATTCAGCGGTTACACCTTCTACCCAATCTTCTTCCTGTAGCCACTGCTGGCACAGGCGTATACGCCGTGCAATGCTTCCCAGTTTGGAATCAACCATCCGGGCGGCCAGGTTTTCCCATTCCTCTGGAGCCTGTACCATTTGCGCCAGACCCACTCGCGCTACCGTCCGTAGCCATTTATCTAACTCGGCTACCCCCGCATCCATTAAGGCTATACGCTGGGCTTGCTTCTGTTGGTCCGGTGCTGTGGTTTTCGGTTTTTGAGTGGCCTTTTCCTGCTGTCCTACTAGGGCTTGCGCCCAATCGGGTAGCTCTTCTTTGACTTTCCAGACTTCGTTACGGTTGAGGAAAAGCATGACCATAGCCAGCGCGTGCTTACAGGGACGGCGGCGGCTCTTGCACGAACACTTGAGTAGCGGAGGTTCTAGGCGAACGGCCGCCTCAATTCTTTGCCCGTATGGCGTTTCATATACCCCCCACAAATACTGACCATTACCCTCCAATACGAGCCAACGCTTAGCGAAAAATAATTTACGAGCCTGCTCCAGCGTGCCGGTATCCGGTGCGAGTTGGAGTAAGCGTTCATAAGACCAGGATGTATCAGGGCGTTCCACGCTTAGGTATTCGCCTCGTTGTAGGGGATTTCCAGCTTTTGTAGCGCTTTTTCTGAAGCTTGCTGCTCTGCACTTTTCTTGTTGAAATCGTCAGCTACTGCTACCTTTTTACCGTCAATAACGACGGCTACCTTAAAGCGATCACGCTTATCCATCTTGTAGCGAGTGAGTAAGCGGTAGGAAACGCTCTGGCCTTTCTTCTGACAATACTCCAACAGCTGACTCTTGTAGTTATCATCAAAGTGCTCTAGTTCATGTACATCCACAAACTTGCGAAGCATGCGGCGTACGATAAAGCGCTTAGTACCGTCGTAACCCTTTTCCAGGTAAACAGCTCCTACGAGTGCTTCTACCGCATTGCCCAACATGGACCGGCTGATGCGGGTATTGTTGAATTCGTTCAGGAGCATATCAACCCCCATACTATCACCAATCTTATTCAGTGATTTACGCTTAACAATCTTGGAACGCATTTTTGTGAGGAAACCCTCATCTGCATTGGGGTACTTCTGGAAAAGATACTCTGCCACAATGGTCCCTAGTACCGCATCACCCAGATATTCGAGCCGCTCGTTGTTTTGCAGTGCGTATTCCTTTTCTGACTGAGTAGACTTGTGGAAAAAAGCCTGTTTAAAAATACGCAAGTTGGAAGGCGTAAAGCCAATGATTTGCTTCAACCGCCGAGAAATATCTCGTTCCGGCGAAATGTAAGCATTGTAGAACCGCTTAATGAATCTAAACACAGCACACCATTGTTTAGACCAGTACCTGTAGGTGCGACCCTAAAGACAACCAGCCGTTATGCAATCAACAATTAACCAGGGGCTAATTATTGTCTGTAGACGGCTTCACCAGGTCTACCAGGGAGCTGTAGCTTAGATGGCGGAATAGCAAACCAGAGTAGGTAAGCATGGTTTTTTGGAGGCCCCATTGCGGGAGCCAGCCAAAAAATCATGACAGTATTTACCGTTCTACGCGTCTAGCGCGAAATCCCGACGCATCCAAAGTATTGAGCCTACCGGCTTACCCTTCGAAGCGCTTAAAGACCGCAGCGGAATTGTGTCCGCCAAAGCCAAATGTATTACTTAGTGCCACTTTGATATCCTTTTCCTGGGCATCGTTGAAGGTCAGGTTCAGGCGACTATCAATTTCCGGATCATCATTGAAGTGATTGATCGTCGGCGGTACAAATTTATTTTGAATAGCCAATACACAAGCAATAGCCTCAATAGCACCAGCTGCGCCGAGCAAGTGCCCGGTCATAGACTTAGTAGAGCTGATGTTGAGGTCATAAGCCGATTCCCCAAAGACGGTTTGGATCGCTTTCAACTCAGCAACATCACCCAATGGCGTAGAGGTACCGTGTGTATTGATATAGTCTACTTCTTCCACATTAACCCCAGCAAATTTGAGGGCATTACTCATGCAGGCGCTAGCACCTAAACCTTCCGGATGCGGTGCCGTAATATGGTAAGCATCAGAGCTAGCCGCATAGCCCGCTACTTCTGCGTAAATAGTTGCACCGCGGGCCTTGGCATGTTCCAACTCTTCTAAGATGAAGCTACCTGCTCCTTCGCCTAGCACAAAGCCATCACGCTCTGCGTCGTAAGGACGAGAAGCCGTTTGTGGATCATCGTTGCGGGTAGACATGGCTTTCATAGCACTGAAACCACCAATACCCACTTCCACAACTGCTGCTTCTGAACCGCCGACTACCATAACGTCCGTACGCCCCAAACGGATATCATCCGCAGCGGCACTCAGTGCGTGGCCTGTAGAAGCACACGCAGATACCGTAGCATAACTAGGGCCACGGAAACCGTACTTCATAGAAATGTGTCCGGCTCCCATATTGCCAATCATCTTAGGAATCATGAAGGGGTTATACCGAGGAATCTCTGAAGTCGCATTATAGATAATCTCTTCTTCCAAAGAGCGCATTCCACCAATTCCACTAGCCCAAATCACACCAGCCCGATCAAGGTCTAACCGTTCAGGGTCAATACCAGCCGAATCAATAGCCTCGGCCGCAGACACAAGGGCATATATTGTGAATCGATCAAGGCGACGCACTTCACGGCGATCAATAAAGTCAGTTGGATTGAAATCCTTGACTTCACAGGCAAATTGAGTCTTGAATAGCTCAGGGTCAAAGCGCGTAATCCGCGCAGCACCACTCTTACCATTCTGCAACCCTTCTAAAAAGGCAGCTATATTGTTCCCGATGGGAGTAAGGGCACCAAGGCCCGTAATAACCACTCTTCTCATAAATGGCGGTATTTAGAGCGCTTACCGTTGTGTTTCAAGTAGAAAGTGACTAAAAAAAGAAACCGTCCGGAAAACACCTTATGATGCTAATAATTAAGCTGTAAGGTAGACTTGCCGGACGGTCGCAGGTATGGAATTACCCTTCTTTTACCTGTGAGCCTAGGTAATCGACTGCTTCACCAACAGTGGTGATGTTCTCAGCGTGCTCGTCAGGAATAGAAATATCGAAGGTTTTTTCGAATTCCATAATGAGTTCTACCGTATCTAGAGAGTCCGCTCCCAGATCGTTGGTAAAACTTGAAGACAGTTCGATCTCATTCTCGTCAACACCCAATTTGTCAACGATGATCGCTTTTACTTTATCTGCAATATTAGACATGGTCAATTCGCTTTAATGATATACGAATGTGGGTGCAAAGAAAGTTAGAACCACTAGGATAACCAAAGTTTTAGCTTAAATTTTTCAGCCCCAGCAGCCCTCAACGCCTCCTTAAGTCCTAATTATCAGTACTTTTTATTTGGCCGCGCCGAAGGAGTGCCCCGCCTTTATTTTGCTTATTCCTCGGTTGACAAAGTAGCTATTGGTTGTTGCCAGTATTGGCCAAAGGCGAGCCCTTGTGCTTTTCTACGCAGATAAATGCAGAAGATTAATTGCTGAAATTGAGCAATCCACGTACTTTTACCGTAATTATTGTATAAAATACACTTACCATTGAGTGTATCCAACAATCGAAAGTAACCAACATGAATATAACAGACCACCAGAATACAAAAATCGTTGCTACGGTTGGACCAGCCAGTAGCTCCTACGAAAACTTACTACAGCTGGTGCAAGCTGGCGTAGATACCTTCCGATTGAACTTCTCACACGGTGAGCACGAGGTGCACGGCGAAATCATCAATCGCATCACCTACATCAACGAAAAGTACGGCACCCACATTGGTATTCTTGCCGACTTGCAAGGGCCTAAATTGCGGGTTGGAAAAATTGAAGACAATGCCCTTCCACTCGAAGAAGGCGATATAATTACTTTCGTAAACGAACCCTGTGTTGGCAATCGGGAGAAGATCTACATGAGTTATAAGCAGTTCGCTACCGATGTTGAGGTGGGTGAACGCGTATTAGTAGATGATGGCAAGCTGGTGTTCGAGGTAATTGAAACCAATAACGTAGACACCGTTAAGCTTAAAACGCTATTTGGCGGTACCTTATCCAGTAACAAAGGGGTCAACCTGCCGAATACCAAAATATCGCTCCCGTCCTTAACCGAAAAGGACCAGCGAGACCTGAAATATATCCTCACCCAGCCTGTTAACTGGATTGCACTATCTTTCGTGCGTTCCTCAAAGGACATTAAGGACCTGCGCAAGCGCTTGGAGGAAGTTAATCACCCAGCAAAGATCATCGCCAAAATTGAGAAGCCGGAGGCCGTAGAACGTATTGATAAAATCATCAAAGCTTCTAACGGTATTATGGTAGCGCGTGGTGACTTGGGTATCGAAGTACCGATGGAACAGTTGCCTCTCATCCAGAAGGCCATCATTAAAAAGTGCATCCAACGGGCACGCCCAGTAATTGTAGCTACCCAGATGATGGATAGTATGATCACCAACCCCAGCCCCACACGAGCAGAAATCACCGACGTAGCCAACGCAGTGCTTGATGGTACTGATGCTGTAATGTTGAGTGGAGAGACCTCGGTTGGGCGCCATCCGGTAAAGGTGGTTGAGGCAATGAATAAGATTATTGAGGAAGCCGAGAAGCACTTCTCCATTGCAGGTCATCGCCCTGTTCCTCCAAAGAAATCAAGAACCTTCCTGTCAGACGTTGTTTGTTTCAACGCCGCTCGCACGGCGGAAGAGGTAAAAGCCAAGGCCATTATTGGTATGACAAGCTCTGGCTACACGGCCTTTAAGGTATCGAGCTTCCGCCCTAATGCCAAAGTGTACATGTTCTCTGATCGCATCCATATGTTGGCCACTCTTAACCTCTGTTGGGGAGTACGCTGCTTCTACTACGACCGTTTCACAACCACTGATGAAACCATCGAGGATGTAGTACAAATTCTAAAGGGAAATGAGCGTGTGACGGAGGGCGACATTATTGTCAATACTGGTAGCATGCCGTTGCACCGCCGCCACCGCACCAACATGATGAAGGTGACTGTGGTGGAGTAGAGACCGGGGGTAGAGACGCATTGCTTGGCTGTAAGGACGCATTGCAATGCGTCCCTACCTTACCGCAGGCTCCAACAAGGTCAACGTTTGTGCCTCCGTATCCAGCTGTGCTTGAACCCCCATGGGTAGCGTGGCCATGTGGTCAATGTGTCCAAAAGAGCAGCCATACAAGACAGGAATTCCTAAATCGCCAAGTCGATCGCTTAGGGTTTCGCGTAAGCTCAATGATAGGCTACCAGAACTTGCCTCGCAATCCGCAAATACGCCTAATACAATTCCTGCCGCTTGCGATAGTGGCCAAGCCTGCCGCAAAGTGGTGAGCATGCGATCCAGTCGATAGGGCTTTTCACCAATATCTTCCATAAAAAGCAACTTCCCTTGGAGGTCTGGCAAGTAGACGGTACCCGCTAAGGCAGACAGCAAGCTGAGGTTACCCCCAGTGAGTGTCCCAGTAGCCACACCTGAGGTGACGGTATACGGTGCGTAAGTGATATCCGATTCTGCTTCTTCTAACTGTTCCGGGGCAATAGTGATAGTGTGATTAGGTTGGGGTTGAAAAAGGGTGGCTTGCAGTTGTGCTAACGTAAATGGTGTATAATTGGAACTGCCCACTGGCCCATGAAATGTGATGAAACCACTCTTTTGCTGAATAGCGCAATGCAATGCGGTAATATCGCTATACCCCACAAAGACCTTAGGGTTCTGTTGGAGCAGGCGGAAGTCAATTTGCTTTAGCAGACGAGCCGCGCCATAGCCACCACGGGCACACCATATTCCTTTGATATCCGAATCCTCAAACATTTGGTGCAAATCCGCCAAACGCTGCGCATCCGTACCGGCCATACTGCCGTACTGGGCGCGGATATTTCTACCCTGCACTACTTTTAAGCCTAGTGCCTCAAGATTGGTCACTGCTTTTTCCAAACCTTCATCATCAATGTAGGAGGCAGGAGTAATGAGGCCGACTTGATCGCCTTTGCGCAAGCGATTGGGCCGGATGAGCTTCTTCGGTTTGGTAGAAAAAGACAGGGTGGAAATGGCCGATGCAGCAACGAGTGCCCGGCGTGTAAAGGATCTTCGGTTCATATTACCATTTACTTTGGTTGCCAAATAACCTACGCCCCCAGAACAGAACCTGAAAGCCGTATATGCATAGGAAGTAGACTAGGGCCGCAAAGGAAAGTGCTCCCAAGCCTGCGTATACCCGCACCGACCGCAAGTTGATGTAGAGAAATTCGTAACAGAAAAAGTCGGTTAGCACAAAGGCGGCGTGGATTCCAAATAATATCAACAGGCCCTTCAGGAGCTTAGTCAGATACCATACTTTTCGCCCTTCTTTAATGCTGAGTCGGCCACTGCGGCGATGATAGACGTAGCGGTAGGAGAAGTACAAATAGGCAAAAAAGGAGCTTAAATAAATTGCTTGCTCCAGCCCTCCGTAAAATGGATTGTAAAAATAGCGCCCCGCATCTACCTTATCCGTTAAGGGGCGCAGGAAAACAGACCAAAAGAACAACCACTGTGCTACCGGAAGAAGAAAGTGCTTGATATCCGTTCCGCGCAAGCGATAGGCTGGATACAAGCTTAGCTTAACGTAATAGAAAAGTAAAGTGGGGATAGACAAGGTAAAATAGATGGGAAAAAACTTCCAACTAGGGTGGCTATCGTAAAAGCCAACTACATATATAATGTTATGGAGCAGAGTACCCCCAATACAGATAAGTAGTAAGCCGTAGAAAAAATTGGCCCGCTTTACACCAGAACGCTTTAGGAAAAACAAAGCACCGATACCCATACTCGCCAACACCCCGCTACCCAGCATCAGTAACAAGAGATAATACAGAAAAGAATGAGGCGCATCCCAAGACATATCGGCGCTTTATAGTGCTCCCCAAAAATATTAATAATCAGACAAACCCGGAGTTCGCACTTTAGTGCCAACTATCTCCTGGCCGTACTGTTATATTGGACGAACAATAGCGGGGTCCGTCCCTCTTTATTCCAATATCAACCCACAAGACATATGCCCAATTTTTGGCAACGCTTGTTCAAACTGCAAAATGCAGTCGAAAATAGTTCTCCCTCGGTACCTGCCATCCACGAACTGATCCAACGCAGTTCTGAGGAGGAGGCTGCTTATACCACTTGGAAAGAGTCCTATATTTTGCGACAACTGCGGCAGTGGGTGAGAGAAGAATTCGATTTTTACGCTCAGAAGGGACACCCTCGTAAAGGAGGAGGCGTTGACTTCCTCAAGATTCCGGCCTCCAATGGCTTTATCGCTCATTTTAGACAAACCAATTACAGCCGTCAGGAAGCCACTTTTTTCCTTGACTTTCTCAAAGAGCGCGTAAAAACGCTGAATTACCGCACCCAAATATCTGACACCCGAACCTATAGCCGGCGCGATTGGGTGGAGACAGTAGAACGGCACTACCTGAAGCCTCGTCTTGATTTCAAAGAAGGGGAGAAGCTGGACCAGCAATTTGGCAACATTACCATCGAATTAGAAATCCGCGATGAAGTCGTCAATCACTTACGCTTACGTGCTACGTACTACCAGGATTTCAACTTCCTCCCCGCACAAGAATTTAGCGATTTAATGAAGGTCCTACTAGAATAGCCCATTTTACTTACGTAACACCGCAACTAGCTCGCTGATCATCATCGCTGTAGCTCCCCAAACAGGTTGGTCCACTACGTCGAAATAAGGAACATCTCTTAGTGTAAGCTGTGGGTATAGTTGTAAATCTTTTATGCGTCGATTCTCTTCCTCCAGGAAACGCTGAAAAGGGACTTCGAGTATAGCTTTTACTTCGGTTGGCTGGGGAACAAAAGTGGGCGTAAAATCTAAAAAGCCTACGTAGGGCTGGACTTTGAAATTACTGACCGGAATATATAACTCCGATAGTGCCCCAAGTAACTGAATAGTCCTGCGATCTACCCCAACTTCTTCCTCCGCTTCGCGCACAGCAGTAGCACGCAAATCTATATCCTCTTCATCTCGCTTGCCACCAGGGAAACTTACCTGACCACCGTGGCGATCATTGGGGTTGTTATTCTGTCGCAAGATTAGTGTTAAGTGCCACTCTTTTTGCTTGGGGAATAACAGTGCTAATACGCCTGCTTCCCGAGCATCAGCTGGTGGTGGTTGGGTGTTTTGACGCACCGCATGCGCCATTTCGTATTGAGCAGATTGGCCCGGTAATGGCAGAGACAGTCGCTGTTCTAAGTTTGCAATAAGGTTATCCGTCATCCGAAGGAATGGCTTTAGGTTTATAAGAACAGTCTCTAGGAGAGATTGTTCTTCTGTAAAATTATTGAGCGTAAACCTCTTGCCAAAGAGACGCATTGCAACACATCTGTACTGCGACGGTCAGAAAAGTTAAACCAATATATCTCTTTACTAATCGTTAATTTATGACGCTGGAAAGAAGAAACCCGGAAGCCTAATAAAAGGCATCCGGGTTTCTTTATCTTTTGAACAGGCGCTTTATATGCCTGTATTGGATTGTTTCAAGTACAACTCCAGGGCCTTAGTCATCGAAGGCACTTCTGGTGGTCGTACACGAATATTTACGTTCAGTCCACGTTCTTCTACCGCTTTAGTGGTACTGGAACCGAAAACAGCAAGACGGGTGTCGTTCTGCATGAAATCGGGGAAATTCTCGTACAAAGAGGTGATACCAAGCGGGCTGAAGAACACAAGTATATCGTAGGTCACATCGCTCAAGTCTGATAAATCGCTACTCACCGTACGGTACATCATAGCATCGGTCCAGTCCAGAGCTTGCTCATCAAGATAAGCAGAAACCTTCTTTGCCCCCAGGTTGCTACAAGGCAGCAAAAATTTTTCGTCCTTATTCTTTTTCAACTGTGTGCTCAGGTCCTGAATGGTACGCTTACCTACAGATACCTTCCGTTTGCGGTAGACAATAAATTTCTGGAGATAATTAGCGATAGCCTCGGTCAAGCAGAAATACTTGGTGTCTTGAGGCATCGTAATACGCATATCTTCACAGATACGGAAGAAGTGATCGACCGCATTTTTCGCCGTGAAAATAATCGCAGTATACTCATCTGGACGAATGCGCTGCTTACGAAATTCCTTCGTTGGCACTCCCTCAACCTGAATAAACGGTCTCCAATCAATTTGTAAGTCGTACTTTTTCTCTAGCTCATAGTAGGGCGAACGCTCCGGTTTTGGCTGAGAAACAAGTATACTCTTGACGCGCTTATACGTCTCCTCCATGACTTTGCCATTTGCTGCCATGCACGATCTCATTTTTTTAGGGAAAAAGCCAGCCACCTAACTTTTTTCGACAGCCCTAGTGGCTATCAGAAATCGGTTAGTAATTTTAAAAAGCACAGGGCAGGCCCGATTTCAACGGCGCAAATATACGACAAAAAGTGAAACTGGCTATTGAATATAAAGCGATTAGCTATGAAAAACCCTCTTAGGCTGCGCAATAAATAGAGTAAAACCAGAAGGCCCGAACAGCCCCAAATGAGAATACCTTCCGCTCCTTCGGGTGCGTAGGCGAGCAACAGGGAACCTAAACTCAACACTAAACCACCAATGATACTGAAGACCATAATGGTAAAACTGTAACGACTGGCCTCTTTCGCCAAGGGGAAAATATAGCCAAGCATCACTAGTAAGATATGCTTAAAGATCAGAAGTCCCAGTAACCCCAGCATACTGTACCAAGTATAGCGCCAAAGCTCACCTGTCGGAAAGAATTCGAGGTGTTGTCCCGCTAGGGCCACAAAGAAACCTCCTCCTATGAAGAACACCAGATACATAATGAGAAAGCTTCCCAAAGCTCCAGCTTCCCGTTCCCGGTAAAGCTGCGATAAAAGGTTGTCATTGAACAACGCCCGGTAGCACTTGGAATACAGGCCACGAAAGAAGAGCAAACAGGCCGCAGTGAACACCAATATCAACAGGGCAATACCTAAACGAATTCCGCTAGAAGCAGCCAAGTCTATAGGAGCCTCCTCCAGTTGAGTATTGTTAGCGTCATCTTCTCCTTCACCTCCAGGAGCTACTGTTTCGACCTCCTCACTAGCCTCCTCTTCCGAGGTAATATCAAAAGGGTTTTGATTAGCAGGAGGCGCGACAGCCTCAAGTGCTGTAGCCTCATCAGCGGGGGAAGAAATATCAAAGGGGTTTGTCGCTTCAGTTTCGTCGGTAGTCGGTATTGCTGTAGACTCCGCCTCAGGAGTCAGGCGGGGTGCCAGCTCAAAAGGATTGCTACTGTTCTGGGCAACTGCCCAAGCTCCAACTAACAAAAACAAAACCACCAAGCATCCCAAACGCATAAGTTGTGCTGTACTTTCCAATAAACTACGCAGCGCGCAGCGTTAAAGTTACACTTTCCCAAACAAACAACTGCTTTCTCCTACGGAATGGGCGTCCGGAAAATGCCATAGCAAATCTCTACCCCTCGGAAATAGTTACTCAACAGTAAATTCTCGTTGGGACTATGCTGATTATTATCGGGATTTACCAAGGGCACAATCACCGCCGGCACACCTAATGTTTCTACAAAAGGTGCAATCGGGATAGAGCCGCCGTGCGTACGAATCTTAACGATATCCTGTTGCAAGGTTTCGCTTAAGGCCTTTTCCAGCCAAGACCCAGTAGGCGCATCTAATGGAGTCCGGAAAGCCCCGTAGGAGACCTTATAGCCAAAGGAAGCAATCCGTGGATATTGATCGCGCTCCTCCTGCGTGGGTTCCCGACCGTCGGTAATTAGATAATACCCCTGGGCACGAATGTGAGCTTGCAATAAGTCCATCAAGCGTTCTGGTTTGCTTTCCTTAACCAAGCGGATATCCAGATTAGCCACTGCATTAGCCGGAATAATTGTTCGGGCCGCAGCCCCTACCCACCCAGAAGACATACCACGAACATTAAGGCTCGGATATTGAATAGCCTCCTGGAGGCTACCCCCTACCTGGTCCGGGGCGGCAAAACCCAGTTTGTGATTGATGCTTTCCAAATCGTCAGGTACCTGGGCTAGGGTCGCTTTTACCTCGTCATCGAGTTCGATGCCTTCGTACCAATAGGGAATTGTCACCACGCCAGCATCATTCTTCATAGAAGCTAATAATTGAGCTAAACGCAAGGCCGGATTGGGCGCGTAGTTACCATAATGGCCACTGTGTAGTGGTACATGCGGACCATAAACCGTGATCCGGGCGGTAGCAATGCCCCTGGCGCCAAACACTAAAGTAGGTGGATTGGTGATATGGGGTGGCCCGTCTAAAATAACGAAATGGTCAGCCGCGAGGGCTTCCCGCTGCTCCACTACCACCGGAGGTAGATTAGGAGAGCCGAGTTCTTCCTCCGTGTCCATGATCACCTTGATATTGTAAGCCGGTTCTTCTCCCTGCCCCCGCAGGTGATCCCAAGCGGCCAGAAACATGGCAATTGGGCCCTTCGCATCCGAGGTTGCACGACTGAAAATGCGATAGGAAGAATCCACTTTGGAAAAATCCTCTGGGAGTTCTTCTAGAAAAGCGTAACCGTCCGCAGTGGGTTTACCCAACATAGGAGTATAGGGTGCACCATTAGCCCACTTGTTGGCATCAACAGGCTGACCATCTACTTGTACGTAAAACAGCACTGTTGGTAAATCATCCCCTTGCTGGTGCTCCGCCAAGAGTACTTCTATACCGGCGGTCGGGAGGCGCTTCACGCTGAAATCGCGTTGGCTAAATTGATCTTCACACCATTGAATATTGGCAACAAGTTCTTCTGGATTATTGGCGTCGCAGGGCATCCGTAAAAAATCACAAAAGGCCGGTAACATATCGAGCGCGGCAGTGCGGGTTTGGTACGTTTGCTGAGCTAAAACAACATTTGCCAACAATAGGAATAGCAGAGTGGAGGTATTAATGAATCGCATACGGTGAATGCTTGATGAAAAAACTTAGACTAGGTCTTGCTCATCTTCGGCCAATGGGGTATCAATTCGTTTCACCAAGATACCAGAAAAAAGCCAGCTTGAATTCACACTCATCACCGGGGCGGGGTAAGCCGCTTTGCAAAAAGCAAACCTTACTTTTGGGCATGCTTAGACAATTTTGCTATTGGGGCCTTTGCCTACTCATCTGTTGGAGTACGTTTGCCTGTGCTCCCGTTAAAGCACCTACTTTGGTAGTAGCCACTGCGGCGAACATGCAATTTGCCATGGAGGAATTGGTAGCGGCCTTTTCCAAACAAACCCAACTCCCCTGTGAAATAGTAGTAGGCTCCTCCGGAAAACTTACGGCACAGATTCAAGCCGGGGCCCCGTTTGACGTTTTCGTTTCTGCTGATTTACGGTATCCCAAACGGCTACAGCAAGCTGGCCTCACCGAAGGACCAGCGAAAGTGTACGCCTACGGGCAGTTGGTTTTATGGAGCCTCACCCCTGATGTCTCTCCGCAATTATCCCATCTATCATCTCCAGGCATTAAACACATTGCGGTAGCAAACCCACAAACAGCTCCTTACGGGCAAGCCGCGCAGGAGGTACTGCAACAAACAGGATTACTAGACAGCGTACAGCATAAATTAGTGTTTGGGGAAAGCATCGCACAAACGAATCAATTCATCATTAGTGGAGCGGCCGAACTGGGTTTTACTGCACTATCAGTGGTGCAGTCGGATGCTATGCAGGGTCGGGGCGAATGGCAGATCGTTCCTGCTGACCTCTACCAACCGATAGAGCAAGGTGTAGCCGTCATCTCACAAGATGAACCAAACACAGCTGCTCAAGCCTTCGTAAGTTTCCTCTTATCGGAGGAGGCCAAAGTAATTTTGGATAAATTTGGCTATTTAGTCCATGTCAAGTACTAATTCCACACCGTAAGACTAGCGAGTAAAATCAAATGATCGATTGGTCCCCCTTACTGCTCACCCTTCGCTTGGCTTTGATCACCACAGCCCTGCTTTTTGTGGTATCATTACCGCTGGCTTACTGGCTGGCGTACACACGCACGCGCATCAAGCCCGTTGTGGAAACGCTAGTGAGCATGCCGTTGGTGTTACCCCCTACTGTTTTGGGCTTCTACCTGCTTATTGCGTTCAGCCCCAACAACTCTTTCGGTCAATGGTTAGGTGATCAACTAGGACTACAATTGGTTTTTTCTTTTGAAGGCCTCGTGTTTGCTTCTATGATTTACAGCCTCCCATTTATGGTACACCCTATTCAATCAGGCCTGACGAATCTGCCCCCCTCTTTAAAGGAAGCGGCCTATATACTTGGTAAATCGCGTTGGACAACGCTGAGGCGCGTACTACTGCCCAATATCAAGCCTTCTTTACTCACGGGCGTTGTCCTGGCCTTTGCCCATACTATTGGTGAATTTGGCGTGGTGCTAATGATTGGCGGCAATATTCCGGGCTTGACCAGAGTGGCCTCCATTGCCGTATACGACGAAGTAGAATCATTGAACTACGCAGCAGCCAATCAGTATTCACTGGTACTCTTCGCGGTTACTTTCTCCATCTTATTGCTCGTTTACCTCTTTAATGGAGGTCGCCTAAAAAGATTCTGGCTATGATGGAGCTACAGGTACAAAAACGACTGAATTCGCCGGGTGGAGAAATGCTATTAGAGGTGCAGCTAGAGCTGAACCGAGGTCAGGTTATTGGCTTATACGGAAAATCCGGTGCAGGAAAAACTTCCTTGTTACGTATCATCGCCGGCCTCTTCGATCCCGATCAGGCTAAGATTGTTTTTGCCAACCAGATATGGGAAGATAGCAAGCGTAAAATTCGACTGCGCCCGCAAGAACGGAAGGTAGGTTTGGTATTTCAGGATTATGCGTTATTTCCCAACATGACCGTACGTGAGAACCTAGAGTTCGCCCGTCAGAAAGGCCAAGATGCTCAGATGGTGGACGAACTGATTCAAATGAGCGAACTAGGCCAATTGCAAGATCAATACCCGACTACACTCTCTGGTGGACAGCAACAGCGGGTGGCTCTGGCACGTTCCCTGGTGCAACGCCCTCAGCTCCTCTTACTGGATGAACCACTCTCAGCAGTAGATCTGGAAATGCGGCAGAAATTACGGCGACATTTGCGAAAGCTGCACGATCGCTTTGCGCTAACTACCATTCTCATTAGTCACGAGCGGGAGGAGATTGCCCAATTGGCAGATCAGGTAGTTGTCTTGGATGCGGGCCAAGTGGTGCAAATTGGAAGTCCGGCAGAAGTATTTGAGGAAGCAAATCAGCCACTCAGCTTTCGAGCTACCGTTAAAGCAATTACTACTGAGGCTGACGGAGGATGGGTTAATCTGCTCACTGCCAACAGAAAAAGCATTCAACTTTGGTTAGAAGCAAAGCAAATGAAAGACCTGGTTATTGGGCAAGAGGTGCGGGTGAGAGAGTTAGAAGAGGGATGGGCAATAGCCTAATTAACTGAATGGCTTTGCGGATTTGTTGCTCCTACACGGTAGGGTGAATCCCGCGGAACCAATAGATGAGGCGTTGAAATTACTGTATCTTCGGGCACTGCAAAAAATGCTTCTTTCTCTATGAAATGGTCATCCCCACTGTTATTGGTATCACTCCTTTGGCTCGCTTACGCTTGTGGCAATACAACCGCAAATACTACACCACCAGTAGAGGTAGAAGTAACAAAAGAGGTCGAGGAGCCTGTAATTGAAATTGATACCAGCTTTACAATCGATTATGTCCGTGGGCGTTTTGATCCTCGCAAGCATCCGGATTTTGTTGCGGTAGCTAGTAAGTATACTGATGGAGATGGCACCTACTATCTCCGGCAAGAGGTGTACGAAGCCTTTCAAGAAATGCACGCTGCAGCGGCGGCTGATGATGTACGTTTGGTCATTATCTCAGCCACCCGAAATTTTGTGCGGCAAAAGATGATTTGGGAAGCAAAATGGAATGGCGCTCGCTTACTAGAAGGTCGAGAAAAAGCGCCAGAGGTATACCCCAATCCTAAGGACAGGGCTTTCGCCATTCTGCGTTGGAGCTCCATGCCTGGTACGAGTCGCCACCACTGGGGAACCGATATGGACCTTAACCGGCTCACCAACGATTACTTCGAAAATGGCGAGGGTCTAAAAGTGTACGAATGGCTTACCGCCAACGCGGCAGGGTACGGGTTTTGCCAGCCCTACTCCCCAAAAGGAGATGAACGACCACACGGTTATAACGAAGAAAAGTGGCACTGGAGCTACCTTCCTATTGCCCGGCAATTGACCGAACTCGCCCGCCAAACCTTGGCTGACGCACAGATCGATGGCTTTGATGGTGCCGAAGCGGCTACGCAAATAGGTGTCGTGGAAAAATACGTACTGGGCATTAATCCTATTTGTAAAGAATAGAAGAGCCGCAATACATCCTTACGGCGTATTGAGGCTCGTGTGAGTTGGGTAGCCCCCCGATGGAACTACCCTGAGTGCTTGTTGCAGCGAATCCTAGTCGTTTGATTCCTGTAGCAGGAAGTTTATTTCTTGTTGTAATAGTGGATCTGAGTACTCATAATTACCAAAGTCATTAGCAGCGATGCCAGAATAATCACGCATTTCTGGATTGGCACCAGCTTGAGCCAGCTGACTAGCAATATCGTCGTGGCCGCGTTGTGCAGCTGCCATAATCGGCGTACTGCCCATGATATTGATAGCATCTACATAAGCTCCGTAATTCAGCAATAGAGTTACCGCATCTTGCAGGCCACGCTCAGCCGCCAGGTGTAGCGGCGTATTCTCCATATAATCAAGGCTGTTCACATTGGCTCCTTTTTCTACGAGGACGCGTAACATAGCCGTGTTTTCGTGCGCCAAAGCCATATTGGTAAGGGTTTCACCGATTGGTGTCTGCCAGTTGGCGTCAACATCCGGTTGCGGACTGCGATGCAGCAATACGCCGGCCATAACAGAATGGTTAAGTTGCACAGCCTGATAGAGCGGAATCTCACCATCGTTATTTGGGATACTTGGGTCAGCGCCTAAACGGATCAACATCGCCGTTGTAGCTACATTTTCCTTCGCCACTGCTTTGGAAAGCGGTGTAGCACCATTGGACAAGCGATTGGGGTTTGCGCCTAGATCGACTAAGTTTTTGATGAAGGCCGGTTCGTATCCGTAGGCGATCGCCAGCATAACTGGTGTCTCGTCAAAGTTATTGGGGAGGTCAGCTTTAGCACGCTCCAGAACGAGCTCAATGATTCCAATGTTTTGCTGCTTGATAGCTAGTGTAAGGGGCGTTTCGCCAGACTCATTTTTGAGGTTGATCACAGCGTCCTCACATAACCACTTGACCATTTCGTAATGTCCCATTTTCACCCCTAAGGTGAGTAATGTTTCACCTTGGCTGTCGTGCTGGTAGTAGGGCTGCTCCGTATCAACGATCATTGCTTGTGCCAACTGCACATTGCCTTTTTCCACCGCACTAAACAGGAAGCGCATTTGACGCTCTTCCTTCATTTTATCCCACTTGGATGGCATGTAGAGTATATCCTTCACGTTGCTGGTAGGAACTACCTCGGCAGGGGTTTCTTCTTGAGCATGTACATATCCAGTCGCTAAAAGAACAATCACGCAAAGAGAAAATAGTGTACGCATGTTGTTTTGATTTATCGGGCTGAACCCGGTTCACGAATTGATGAAATGTACAGTGTGTTTATAGGCACTAGTTGAGTGAAAGAATATCCAGGCCGCACTGCGGCAGCAGTAAAGCTTGTGGTTAATGCGGTAGTTTGAAAAATGAATAAGGATATGGGATCCGTAGAAAGGACATATAATTAATGCTCAAGTCGGGTGAAATATTTTGTCAAAAGCGCCACACTTTACACAAAACAAACATAAACACCTGAATAACAACCACTTAATCTAGCGTTAAAGAAATCCAAAAAAAGACTGTATTTTGGTGCCAAGCTTTATTTTTACCAATTTCCAGGAGGGCACCTAGCTATTCCCTTTGACCTGTGCGCCGCTCCGTATCTCATTTGAAATACAAAGCAATCCGCTATGTCTAGACTAGATATCATTACCATTGCCATTGTTGTTGTATGCCTGGCTGCACTGGGCTATCTGGTATACAAGATTGCCGGCCTTTACAAGAGTGAAGAGCCCGCTACGCCACTAACTGAAGCCTACGGCAACGACGATACTCCCGACGAGCAAACCTATACGGACTGGGAAGACGAAGTAGCATCTACCGGAGATGATGTTGATCTCGATGATGACGAATTGGGCAGCTACGCCGATACCGACGAGGCCGAAGCAGCTGATGGTAGTGGTAGCTACAGCGACGACGAGCTAGATAAAGGCACAGGAATCGCAGAAGAAAGCACGAGTGACTACGACGAGCCTGCTGCCAGCACCAATAGCAGTAGCAGCGCTGGAAGTTCCGCCGCAACCGCTGCAGCAAGCCGCTCCAATAGTAGTGGCGCATATATGGTTATAGCTGGCCAGTTTCGTCAACGCAGTAATGCCGACAGCTACGCTTCTAAACTGCGTGACATGGGTTATAACAATACCTCAGTCGAATTATTCGATCGTGGTTCTTACGCAGTAGTACTGGTAGACCGCTTCGACTCCTACAATGCCGCTAAGCGACTAGTGGATGACCTTGCGGATAAAGGCATTGATGCTATTGTGAGTAAATAATCAGGCCTTTAGCCTTTCACTAATTTTTCCATAGCTGTTTCCCACTTCGCAAAGTCGAAGCCATTCATGACAGTGTTTAGCTTTTGCTGAATTTCTGGCAAGCACAGATTG
Organism: Bacteroidota bacterium; assembly: GCA_039816955.1. Taxonomy (GTDB): domain Bacteria; phylum Bacteroidota; class Bacteroidia; order Chitinophagales; family Saprospiraceae; genus Lewinella. The sequence goes on along the minus strand of JBCBWU010000006.1, from coordinate 10,971 downwards.
CCTAAACTCCCCTCGTGGGTATGCTTGGGAGGGGAAGTATCGGGATTAAAAGTGCCTGCTTCGATGGATTCTCCGATCTGGCGATAAGCATCCCGAAAGGGTAATCCGCCCAGTACCGCGGCATTTACCTTCTCTACACTAAAGAGTAGGCGGTATTTTTCTTCGTCCAACAAATGCGCTTGCACTTGCAAATGCGCTACAGCGTAAGTGGTAATTGCCAAGACATCTTTCATTTGCCGGATGGCAGGGAAAAGTACTTCCTTCAACAATTGAAAGTCGCGGTGGTAACCTGATGGTAAATTAGCGTTGAGTTGACTAAGCTGCGCCGGTAAACTCAACAGCTGGTTGCAGCGTCCACGGAGAAGTTCGAAGACATCCGGATTCTTTTTATGTGGCATGATACTGGAGCCCGTCGTCAAATCATCCGGCAGCTTTAGGAAGCCAAAATTTTGGGAATTGTACAGGCAAACATCCATAGCCAATTTGCCTAGCGTTTGGGCGGTCCCAGCTAGCGCAAAGCCAAAATGGAGTTCGCTTTTGCCCCGGCCCATTTGCGCGTGCACTACATTATAAGCCAGTTGTCGGAACCCCAATAAATCAGTCGTCCGCTGTCGATTGAGGGGGAAGGATGACCCGTAACCCGCTGCCGAACCCAATGGGTTTTGATTGATAATCCGGTGCGTAGCTTGCCACAGTTCTAAATCGTCGATCAGGCTTTCCGCGTAAGCGCCAAACCACAAGCCAAAGCTAGAAACCATGGCCACCTGTAAATGCGTATAACCAGGAAGTAGATCATCTTTATGGCTAGCAGAACGTTCAAGCAGTAAACTGGCCAGTGCTTCTATTTGCCGTACGATGCTCGCTAGTTCGTGCCGGAAGTACAAGCGTAAATCCACTAACACCTGATCATTGCGCGAACGGCCACTATGGATTTTTTTACCAATATCGCCTAGGGCTTCCGTCAGTAAGATTTCCACTTGTGAATGCACATCTTCCACTCCTGCAGCAATGGTAAATTCTCCAGTTTCGGCCTTTTGGTACAGCTGGCGGAGCACCCTTGCCATCGCCTCGTATTCGGCTGGTGGCAGCAAACCTACCTCGCTCAGCATTTTTCCGTGTGCCAGCGAGCCAGCAATATCAAAAGTGGCCAGCAGCAGGTCCAATTCACGATCTTGTCCTACCGTAAAGGCTTCTATGCGAGCATCCAGCTCGTAGGCCTTTTGCCAAAGCTTATTGCGTTGTTCCTTACTCATACTCCTCGGGTAGATTTAGTTCTACATTATAGTTTTCCAGCTGCTCTAAAGAAGTGGCCGCCAGCGCATCGAGGCGGCGATATTCCTCTTGATGACTTTTCTTTAATTCTATCCGCTTGATACTTTTGATAAAGCGGCGCACGTCAATTTCTTTCTCCAACACCAATCCTGGTACCGCTACGCTCTTCCCGTCTTCTCCCTTTGCTACCATTGTGAAGTAAGAAGAATTACAATGCTTCACAAAACCACTCTGGATGTTCTCCGACTCTACTCGGATTCCTACTACCATAGAAGTACGCCCCACATAATTGACGGAGGCCTTCATGGTCACGAGCTCGCCAATTTCTATCGGGTTACGGAAGTCTACCGTATCCACTGAGGCGGTAACGCAGTAGGCACCCGAATGCTTACTAGCGCAGGCAAAAGCAATCTGATCCATAAGAGATAGGATATAGCCACCGTGAATTTTTCCGCCAAAATTGGAGTGCGAGGGCTGCATCAAAACGGAGAGAAACACCTCCGAGTCATCTACGCGTTTGTATTCCATGGCTTTTGGGGGTTTTATTTTAGAATGTGAGTTGTTCAAGTACCGCCAGATAGGCCTGCACACCTGCTTCTATTTCTGTACGGCGAATATACTCATCGGCAGTATGCGAACGGGCGCTATCTCCAGGTCCTAATTTCAGCGTAGGGAACGGCATCAAAGCCTGATCACTCAATGTAGGTGAACCGTAAGGGGATAGTCCACAAGCATCTACTGCCTTTAGTAAAGGGTGCCCTAGCGGCAAACCAGAAGACTGCAAACGCAGAGAACGGGCTTGCAAAGTCGACTTGCAGACGGCTTGCAGTGCCTCTACTACTTGCTGGTTGCTGTAATGTTCGTTGACCCGCACATCCATCACAAAACGGCAACGGTCCGGTACTACATTATGCTGGGTCCCTGATTCTATTTGGGTCACAGATACTTTTACAGGCCCCAGCAGATCAGATTTTTCCTGGAAATCATATTGGCGTAGGCGATCAATATCCTCCAGGGCCACATATAGCGCATTAACGCCTTCACTGCGGGCCGCGTGCCCGGATACGCCGGCTGCTTCACCGTCAATTACAATCAAGCCCCGTTCCGCTACAGCGGCATCCAAAGAGGTAGGCTCACCAACTATAGCACAATTGATTGGTCCCAATTCCGATAGGATACTCGCAATTCCTCCCGCCCCGCTAATCTCTTCTTCGGCCGTTGCTGCCAAGAGTAAATTGTAAGGCAGATCCTTACGCTCAGTCAAGTGCAAAAAGGAAGCGATTAAGGAAATCAAGGGCCCACCAGCATCATTACTACCCAGGCCAAAGAGCTGATCACCTTCCCACTGTGCAGTGAAGGGATCGCGCTGCCAACTGGCGGCAGGCTTGACGGTATCATGATGAGAATTGAGGAGCACTACCGGCAATTCTTGTTGCCAATGCGGATGACGAACCCAGACATTGTTTCCAGCTCGCTCCACCATTAGGCCACGCTCCGTTAGAAAAGCGGCGATGAGATCGGCAGTAGCGTCTTCTTCTCGCGAAAAGGAAGGCGTGGCAATTAGATCTTGCAGCAGCTTAATACAGTCAGACACAATGGGGTCTTGCATGGAAAAGAATTATTGATGCCGCAAAAATAAGTATGTTTGCTTCGCGATCAAATTGCTAGTCTCACATCCCTTACAAGCTTTAGGTATGCCCAAATTTGCGGTCATTGATTGTGGTACCAATACTTTTCATCTCCTCATAGCCAGTCCTAGTAAAGATGGTGGCTTCGAAGAAGTATATCGTGAACGGCGCTTCATCAAACTAGCGGAAGATGGAATCGAACGAATTGGTGATGCACCCTATCAACGGGCCTTGCAAGCCTTACTCGATTACGTACAAAAGATCAACGAATACCAGGTAACTGACACTCGAGTTTCGGGCACTGCTGCCTTACGGACCGCTAGCAATGGCCCGGATTTTGTAGCCGAGGTGAAAGCTAAAACAGGTTTAGAAATCAAAATTATTCCTGGTAAAGAAGAAGCCCAACTCATTTACGAAGGGGTCCGCCGGGCCATTGGACCACAAAGCGAACGCTGGATGGTGATGGACATCGGCGGTGGTAGTGTAGAATTCATCATCGTAGACGAAAACGGGGTGCAGTGGTTTGAAAGCTTTCCGGTAGGTGTAGCCGTACTCTACAAAAAACTGCACCAGACGGAACCCATTAGCTCGGATGAAATTGAGCTAGCGCGGATGTTCTTGAAAAGCAAACTAGTAGATCTGCAATTAGCGTTAGCCCGCTTCCCTACCCATCATTTGGTAGGAGCAGCAGGCACCTTTGACGTCATTGCTGATGTACTAGGTAAAGAACAACCTACCCCACATTGTGCACGGGTAGATTTGCAAGGCTTCAATGCCCTGCACGAGCGCGTACTCGCAGCCAACCGGGAAGAGCGACACGCCATGTCTGATATTCCCGGCGACCGGGCAGATATGATTGTCGTGGCGTTGATATTAGTCCAGCTAGTTTTGGAAGTCGCAGCTATCAATCGCCTCACTGTTTCCTCTTTTTCCATGAAAGAGGGTATGCTAGCGCAAATGCTACAAGCGCACCAATCAGAAGCCAATAGCTGATGCGCTATCTCATCGCCACTGATTCCTTTAAAGATGCCCTTCCCGCCGCGGAGGTATGTGCCGCTATTGAGCGAGGATTAAAATTAGCTAACCCTGCTGCGCAAACCGTTCAACTGCCGCTGGCTGATGGAGGAGAGGGAACGGCAGAGGTCCTAACTCAACTTACTGGGGGCGAAACCATCACAAGCCACGTGCTTGCCCCGCTTGGGCGATCGATTGCAGCTCAGTATGGTATGCAGATAGATACTCAAACGGCATTTATTGATATGGCGGCGGCCTCTGGACTACAACTGCTTAAACCAGAGGAACGCAACCCTATGCTCACCAGCACCTATGGTACCGGGCAATTAATTAGGGATGCAATTGCTCATGGTGTACGCAAAATTGTATTGGGCATTGGTGGCAGTGCTACCAACGATGGCGGTATCGGTATGGCCACTGCACTCGGGCATCAGTTTCTGGATGCAGATGGGAGGCAACTATCAGGTATTGGTGCTGATCTAAGAGCTGTGAGTCAATGGGTGCCCAGTCGGGAAAAGCTACCTACTATTGAAGTTTTGTGCGATGTAGATAACCCTTTATGTGGCCCCGGGCGAGGCGCAGCCTACGTATACGGTCCTCAGAAGGGAGCTATGCCCCAGCAGGTGGAGGAATTGGATCAAGGGCTACAACAATTGGCAAATGTGGTTCAACAACGAACAGGTCGTGACTTTGCCAGCGTCCCCGGCGCTGGCGCTGCGGGAGGACTAGGTTTTGGTGCCTTAGCGTTCTTGGGAGCCACTTTACAATCGGGCATTCAAACGGTACTCGAATACGCCAATTTTGACCAGCACCTTCAGCAGTGCGACTACGTAATTACCGGTGAGGGCAAACTCGATGATCAGACCCTACAAGGCAAACTTATTCAAGGCATTTGTAGCCGAGCAGCAGCCAAGCAAAGACCGGTTATTGCTTTGTGTGGTGCGATGCTAGCTAGCCCTAATGCAATAAGCGCTATTGGTTTAGAGGCCGCTTTCTCCATCCAATCTCAGCCTCGTTCTTTGGAAGAGGCCCTACAGCATACCGCGGAAGATTTAGCAGGAACTGCATTTCAAGTTGGGCGTTTATTAAAGAGTTGAAAAGATGCGCTAAATCTCCAATTCCATATTTCATACTATAAACTTCCCATCCTTACGAACTAGGCTTCCCACCCAGTACTTTTCAGGCAAAAATAAAACTCGATCTTTAGCAGAAATGCTACCGCATACAGCTCCGGAACTAGCGGAAACTCGTAACCTTTTCGCGAAACTTAATATTTAAAACCCTAGCCGGTATTCTTCTGGAATAGCTACACCAGCAAAACCATTTGTCAAACCGTACAGCGTAATAATAGTAACCAGAAACCCGAAGCATAAAATCAAATGGGCCTGCTGCCGAACGCTTATCCCCAATACCTTCCGCTTCATTTTTTGGTAATGGATGGCCGCTACATGCCCAAAGAAAGCCATGATAGCCAGCCCGTAATACGGAACAAAAAACAGATTGAGTGGAAAGGTATTCAAACCCGCAACTCCGAAATAGAAGTTGGCATCCAAAGACAGGATGTACCGCCCCACCAGTACTGCCCCTACGTGGATGAGGAAGAAAACAGCCATGTACAGCCCGGTCCAGTGCTGTAATCGCTGGTATCTATTATGAGTGAATTGCTTTCGAGAAAAGAACAATCTTAGTCCACTGCTAATTTGGATGAGAACAGCGGCGAGTATGAGTGTTTCTATAATTGGATTTCTATAAAAGTACCTCAGATTATCCATTAGAGCGATATGATAATCTGCGCCCCAAATGCTACTCAAGTGATTAAGTAGGTGTAAGCCAATAAAAGCCGAGAGTAACAAGCCGGACAGGTGATGTAGGCGCTTCATCTTTTTTCACAAAGGTCCGTACCTCTACTCAGGATTCATTTGATCTGTATCAAATTCGCTTCATCGCCCCTCTTATTCTACTTAAAGTCTCTAAGGTGATGCCCAGATAGGAGGCAATATGCGTCAGCGGAACACGATTCAAAATAACCGGGCGGACGGTAAGAATATGTCGATATCTTTCCTCTGCAGTATGGAATAATATGGAAGACAAACGCTCTTGTTGATCCAACATGGTATTGGTTACTACAACCCTGATGAGACGCTCAAAATCATGAAACCGATCAGATAAAGTTTCCACTGTCTTCCTGGATAATTCTAACACAACCGCATCTTCGAGTACTTCGATAAAATGCGGGCTGGGACGATTAGCAAAGAAGCTCACGATGGAGCAGATGAATTCTTCTTCAAAAGCGAACCAGTCAGAAACATCTCTTCCATCGTTTAAGTAATACGCCCTGGCACACCCCTGGAGCACATAAAATGCTTTATCCGAATATTGTCCTTCTCTAACCAGAGTACCCCCTTTAGCGTAGTTCGTTATTTTAAGCTTCGGTAATAACTCCTGAACACATTCGGAAGATAGGGGAGCGTATTTTTTACTAATTGCGTCAATTACTTCTACAGGGGTCATTCTTGATTTTGAATAGGTGTACAAATCTCAATGATAAAACCATTTATATCCCTAAGGTATCCAACTTTTTGGCCCCACGGCTTAGTTACCACTTCTTCCAAAAGTACCGCTCCATTCTTAACTGCACGCTCTACAACTTGCGCCACTTCTAGAGTGGTAAAAGCCAACTCAATTCCAAAGGGTTGTTCGCCTAAACGGCTTTTTGTGAACCCCTTTTTGAAATTCGCTTCCCCAAGTTCGATGCTGGCAAAAGCAATTGTTGTTGGTCCGGAAATTATCTCTCCGTAATCGCGTTCGGGCGTTAAGAATTTCTGCTCAAACCCAAACGCCTTCTGGTAAAAAGCAATCGTCTCAGGCACATCTGGGACGTATAGAATTGTGTAGGCGTATTGTAGGTCCATATTATCGGTAATAGTTTGATCAGCAGCGGTCGAAGGAGCTCCACTCCCTTTACTACTACAAGAAAGTAAAAGCAATAAGTATGCTGCCGGCAGCCAAAATTTCATATCCGTTTTGGCGACAAATTTATTCCTCCTAAAGGACGACTGCTTTGTAAAAAAACGACATTAACGAAAGGTACTCGGATTTTCACCAGCAATCCGTTGAAACTCGTAGTTCATATGCGCATGATCATAAAAACCAGCCTCAAAGGCTATTGCTAAGAGGCTCTTTTTTTTACACCGCTTGATGGCAGCTTTAGCGTTACTGAAGCGGATAAGGTTGGCAAACTCCTTCATGGTCAAGCCAGTGCTTTTCTTAAATCGCCTTTCTAGTTGCCTTAAACTAATATGGTAGGAAGCTGCTAGTTTTTGTGCGTTGATCGCACCCTTTAGTGTTCGGATTTTCTTTGCAACATTCAAAGCGAGTTCATCCAGTTCGTGGCCTGTTTGGTTTAAGAGTTGCTGGATACAAATTTCAATGAAAGCCACCTGGTCACTAGTTTGTGATCGTTCATTGAGTTGACATACAATATTGGGATCAAGGTTTGCAATGACTTGCTGTGATTCAACTCGAAGATTCTTAGTCTCCGCTAGCGGTACTGTTGACAAACGACTAAAGAGCTCAGTTTTAAATCGTACACTAATTAAATTTGATTCGGTTTCTAGCGCTCTCATCTGATACTTAGACATTACTCCCGAAACAACTGCCTTCTCTTGGTTTAAATCAAAGATTAGATCTACACAACAATCAGGTAAGACCTTAAAGGAAGCTGGAATCCCGCTAGAAGAGAAGGTCCAAAAGGATTGAATCAAATGGGACAACTCCTTTGCTGGCTCAATTTCCTGGTACATCCTGATTCCTGATTCTGGTTGGTTCAATTTGGTATCTCAACAGTCGCCGCAAAAGACAGGTTTAGCTTAACATTTGCTCCCACAGCCACCCCGTCAAACCGAACATTCGGGCAATAGCCCAAATAACTACCACGATCAAAATGCGGTAGGCCCATTTTCCAGCGCGTGGGTCAGTAGCCGCAAAACGAGCGGTGAGGTAACCGCCAGCCGTTTGCCCAATGGCCATTAGGCCACCAATCTTCCAATCAATGAGACCTTGCCAGGCAAAAATAGCAACAGCAGCAATGGTATATAATGCCACCACCGCAACTTTCACCGCATTGCTATCAATGATATTGTAATGCGCAATCAACACCATAGCGGCCAGGAAGAATACCCCCATGCCCATTTGGATGAAACCGCCGTAAAAGCCCAGGGCCAGGAACACCGGTACACTTATCCACCAGGGGAGCGCACGGGCCTCGGTGTCTTCGCGCAACCAACGTTTCGGCTTTACCAAAATAACGATGAACATAAGGACTAGCAAAAAGCGGAAGACCTGCTTAAATTCCTCATTACTGACTATGAGAGCCACATAAATTCCTACTAGAGCGCCAATCGTAGTTAGGAAAATATAGAAGCCACTGTTTTCCAATTTGAGCCGGCCACTGCGGTGAAAGGCCCAGCTACCCGCCAGGCTTTGGGTGAGTACGCCAACCCGGTTGGTTCCGTTGGCTACCGTAGCGGGCAAGCCCAGTAACTCAGTAAGAATAGTAAGCGTAATTGCGGATCCGTTTCCAGCCAGCGTGTTGATTGCCCCCGCAACAAAGGCACCAACTACAGCAATGAAATATACCATCGACGTCTTTAGAACTTATAACATTCTACGTCTCTGCCTTTTCCACGTCGGCCCTTTCTTTTGCGGGCTTTACCATTTCCATTGCCGCCAAGACCAAGCGGGAAAAGCTTGAGACCGACGTAAAAGTCGCCACTATCCAGCTGATTTTGGCGAAAAAAGGAACCTAATTGATCCGTACCTACGAAAATAGGTCCTAAGCGAGCGCTCAGTCCCAGGCGTACCTGATCCGTAGCGTACATGGATACCGGCATCGCTACGCTCCACCAATGCCGATCGACACGTGGAACAATGGCCAAGACACTGCTGCGGTTGAGGCTAGAAGTACCAACCCGGATACCAGCCAGGTAGACCGCCTCCACCTTAGCCCATTCCTGGAAACGGTAAGTAGCTTGCAAACTGAGCGTAGTTGGAAGTCCCAGGGTAAATTCATTGGCAGTCTGAGAAGCAGTTCCATCACCAAAAATATCCTGGCTCAATTGCTCCGCAGCTTCACTGGCAATCGTTTCAGAGGTTAGGTTATTGTAGTTATCGGTGAGGGTAGTGGCGAGATTATCCGTATTGAAAAGGTGTTGTTCGCTATCAAAAAAGCGGATCCCCCCCAGATCATTCAAGGCAAATCCAAATTCCCAGCGGTAAAAGCCATCACCTAAATCTACTTGATACAACATTCCCAGGTCCAGCCCCCAACCACGCCCCGGGGAGGCCGAATAATCGTCGGTGTCGGTAATATTTTGAGAAAAACCCGTCTCAATTTCGAAATCCAGGCTTTCTAAGCCACTAAAATCCGAGAGTTTATTGAGCTCAAAATCTCGGGTGAGGGAAAAGTACGCCGCTCGCTGGCCCCAAAGTCTCTTCACAGCAGCACCAATTAGCAGATTACCCGTACTGGTTTCAATTCCCTGACTAATATTCAATCCTAATTCTCCCCAGGCGGCTACCGCAATAGTACCTTCTTCCAATGTGAAAGTTTGGTTCCCAGGAATAGCGTTCCATTGGTAATACCCTAAATCAGAATCAATGTTATTACCGTGAAGCATGGTCCGCCAGCGCGTGTACAAACCCACCCGAGTTTGTGGAGCTACCCGGAAGGAAAAACTGGGTCCCATGACCTGAGTAAGGTGTTCCGCGTAGTAGGAGTTATTCTCGTAGAAATCATAGATTAAGACCTCTTGGTTAGCCGGTAGATCCGTAGGGAGATCAGGCCGGTGATAAACCTCTAGGCCATTGGCGTTGCGCAGGCGAATTAACGATGAGATGCTGCTGTTTTCCAGAAAACCATAATTATTGGCCAAAAAGAAGCTACTCTCCCCCAAATTCACATCCCAAGCGTAGGGTGTTCGCCCGGGTAAAGCAGGGTTAAGTAGGGCACTATTGATTCCAGCGTAGTTATCGGTTCGCCAGCCCAACTGCATCTGGGCGGTCAAAAACAAAGGGCAGATAAGCAGAGCAATGATTAGTAGACGCATTTGCTATTATACTTTGAAGTGGTTTCAACGATACAGGGCAGGTGCTCGGCGAGTAGTTTGCAATGCTTAAAATCAAATAAGAGCTTGTATACGTTAACGGAGGGATAAAGCGTCAAGTAAATACGGGCCAAGAATTAGGAACCCAACGGTAGCTGCACCAATGGCACAAATCAAAACCGCGGCAGCAGCAGTGTCCTTCGCTTTACCAGCCAGGGGGTGATAATCGGGTGAGACCAGATCAGTCAAGAATTCAATTGCGGTATTAAACGCTTCCGCAGCTAAAACTAGTGTGATACAGAGAATTAAAACCACCCATTCCCACGACTTTATGCCAAAAAGTAGGCCCAGGGCAATGACCACTACCATTGCCACCAGGTGAATCCAAGCGTGTACCTGCGTACGAAACAGCGTGGCAACACCCTTAAAAGCATAGCCAAAACTGCGCCAGCGTTGTTGGAAAAATGACCGCATAACTTAGGGGAGCAAAGTTAGGCGCATTATCGCATAGATCAGCTATTTCAGTTTAAAACCTGAGTTGATGCAGTTTTCTTAAAGTAATTGGCAATTACGTCTTTATCAGGATCCCAGCCGCCGCACAGGTTCCCATTGGAATGGAATACCAACTTCTGCACCACATCCGAACTACTGCTGTGATTCAATGCCGTATAGCTTGAAGTTTCCATGATCACTTCCAAATCATTTTTGTAGGTGTAGTACTCATTATAATAGTAATATCCTGCCCTACTGTACTGAAATTCCCATCCTTTTCTGGTGTTATGAAACGTCCTCATCACCTCCACAAGAATCGATTCTATCGGCACTCTATTTTCCTCGACCCAGGTTTTGGTTGGGCTATTGAGATAGGTATCATCTAATCTATACCGAAGCCGAAGTGGTTTGGGAATCCAAACCATCTTCGCTACGAGTATATACTCGCGTGAAGTCGTTTG
>JBCBWU010000069.1:0-31600 GCA_039816955.1 Bacteroidota bacterium | reverse complement strand
GCTTGTAGCACCTGACTCAAAGCCGCTAGTGAACGACTGCGAACAACCACCTCACCGCTGGACAGCTGCAAACTCAACTCATGTTCCTTTTGCGGCAAGAGTTGCTCAAAAACCGCTTGCCGCTCATCTTGCGCCAAAGTCCGCAACCGACGTTGCCAATAATAAAAGGTCGCCGCATTAATGCCTCGATCAGCACAAAAGGCTTTTTTACTCAGACCAGAAGCCGCTTGAGTCGATAACACTTCCGACCAATACTCCCGACGCGATGGGGTAGCCATAGCTTATTTTTGACCGCTAAGCTCTAGCATTCATATCAACGATACAAGATGTATTTACTCGGTCGCTTACACGAATTCCAGCAGAAGGAATTTCGTCCAAATTGTAAGAACATGGATAGCGTATTTAGTGCAGGGCGATTATCATTTAGTTGATCCAACGAAGCCAGTGGTAGCCTGTTCTACTTGGCCTGAATCTAGTTGTGGATGGAATACAGATTAAATCTGTTGGAGTAAAAGAGGGAAAGGTTAGAAAAGAAAAGCTCATTCCCAGGACAGGAATAAGCTTTTTTTGAAGGTGATCCGGCTGGGGCTCGAACCCAGGACCCATACATTAAAAGTGTATTGCTCTACCAGCTGAGCTACCGGATCATCCACCTTATTTGCTAAGGCGACGCAAATATACGACTATACAGCGTTCAAAAGCAAGGGAAAAAGCAACATTTTTTACGAAAAATCGTAAACACCTCATTTTCAGTAAAAACAGTGATCGCACCTAGCGGATACTGCCGCGTTGGCGGCGTTGATCAGAGGCGGCACCGCGTTCAAAACGGTACTGCAGGCTCAAGCTGGTACGCCAGCCCGTCCAGGCGAAATAGTCGTCTTGGGTGAAGGTAGGGCGAAAGAGTTCGCTACGGCGCCAGCGGGGGCTCATGGTGTTGAGCGTGATCGTTAGTTTTTTATTCCACTGCTTACTGATACCAAGATTGCCGTCGTAGCGGGCACGGCGGATACTCTGTACATCTTTGTAGCGTGCCTCGTAGTAGAAACTACCTTGCAGCTTGAGATCGCCAGGCAGGGTGGTTTGTAGACGCAGGCGACCGGACCAAGTGGCAAATTGAAAATCGAAGTTGCGATTCTCAAATTGGCCTTCTTGTTCGTAGCCGTAATAGTTCCACTCTCCGGAAATCGTCCATATATCATTGGGACGGTAAGTGGTTATAAGCTCTAAGCCGTAGCGGTATTCGAGTCCCAAATTAATCGGTTGTGTAAGGATGGTACCGTTAGTTAAGCCTAGCGGATTATCAGCTTCTTGTTCTACCACAAATTGGAAGATATCCGTAGCGCGTGAACCGTAGATTGCAGGGTTCAGCGTAAACTTGGGCCAGCGTTGGACAAAGTTCAGTTCCACACGATCGGTGTAGGTAGGATCAAGGTCTGGATCGCCCACAAAAAGCGTGTTGGGGTCGCCTAGGCCTCGGAATGGATTGAGCTGCCAGAAGGATGGCCGGCGAATACGGCGACTGGTGGTTAGCTGCATGCTGCTTGTTTCCGACATGGTATAAGCTAACGAAAACGAAGGAAAGAGACGATTGTAGGTTTTGCGCACATCAGCAATGGATTCTGCTTTACTCTCTACTTTCACCAACGTGTACTCATTTCGCAAGCCCAGCTGTAAGGCCCATTGATCATTTTTATATCGGTACTGGGCATAAGCGGAACCAATCCGTTCAAAATAGTCCAGCTCATTATTGAAACCCGCTAGCGTAGTCCAGGTTCCAGAAATGGCATCTTCTACCAAATAATCGCTACTGATGATACGCGTCTCGCCACGCAAACCCATTTCCAAACCGGCGTGTTCACCGATCGGGAATTCATAATCTGCTTGTAAGAGGTGATCTCGACTGCTTTCAATCGTCTGCGTACGGTAGTTCAACAGTTCCTCCGCCTCCGGAAATGTCCTTTGGATCTTGACTTGCTCGGTCTCCGTTTCTTCCCAAAGGTCATTCTTAAAATAGAGGGTGAGCTTCTCCCCCTCCCTAGTCAGTTCCTTGGTATAGGTCAAATCCAATTGCTGGTAGGTGCCCGGCTCCAGATAATCCAAAACTTGATTCCAGTTGTCAGTCAGTTGCTGCTCGGCATCCCTATACTCAAAGCCACGGTCCATTATATCGTCGTTCACCACGTAATAAATGGAGTACGAGCCGCTTAAGGTGCTCTTGGGGTTAAAGTTGTAATCCAGGCCGGTAAAAGCATGCACTACCCGATCATTCCGGTCCTGGTCCGCAATTTGTAACAGATTGCTTTCCGTACCGTCTAGCGTAGAATTTCTAGTGAGGTCTCCCGTACCGCGAAAATTTGCGTAGCGGGCTCCAGCATTGATAAAGGCGGTGTATTTGGGGCGAGTAAAGTTTAGATTAATAGCTGCTCGATGATTAGCCGGATAGCCAACACTCAAGTTTACAGTCCCACCATAGCCTTCATTATCATCTTTTTTCAGAATGATATTAATGATTCCAGCTGTCCCCGCCGCCTCGTAGCGAGCAGATGGATTGGTGATGATTTCTACACGATCAATTCGATCAGCAGATATAGCGGCCAGGCCGTTGTTCTCCGCTAATGCAGAAGGTCGACCATTGACCAATATCCGCACACCGTCGTTTCCGCGTAAGCTGATCTGACCTTCCGCATTTACGGATACTGACGGTAATTGCCCGAGAACATCTTCGGCAGAACCGCTGGTGGATAGTAAATCGGATCCTACGTTGAAGACCTTTTTGTCAAGCAGTAGATTCATTTGGGTTTTCTCTGCCCGTACCTCTGCTGTTTCCAGGGTAGCGGCATCCGCTTGCATAGCAATTGTACCTAAGTCCTTGTGGGTGTCAAAATCAACATTGAGTTCCTGGCTCTGAAACCCTAGAAATTCTACCCGTAAGAGGTAACTTCCAGGATTTAAGCGCAGGCTAAATTGGCCGGCTTCATCACTAACTGTACCTTCCAACAATTCCTCCTCTATATTAAAAACGGAGATGGTGGCGTACTCTAAGGCTTGTTCATTGAGTGCAGAAACAATTGTACCTCGAAGCTCAAACTCATCAGTGGGAACAGCACGCCCTAGGAGTGGGCTAGCCAAAGCTAGCACTCCCAGCAATAGTAATAGTCGCATAACAGTCGGGTATAATTTAAGAGTGCATACTTCTAAGTATTGCTACGCTGGGAACTCTGACATTCATCGTGAAGGAATCCCTTACGGAATAAGCACTGGATACGATGCCCACCCCAAGCACAGACAAGACTTGGCACTCAGTTAGAAGATGATTAAGAGGTAAGAGCGTCTTTCTAGCGGAGACGCTGCACAATTGCGGTATGACCCATATTTTGAGCAACATCTAGCGCCGTCTTACCAGCACTATTTTGCCGTTTCGGGTCGGCTCCCGCTTCCAAGAGCAGATTAATGGATACCAGATCCCCCGCTTCGGCGGCTTCCATGAGTGGAGTCCAGTCGGTTAGGTCATAGCGCAAATAGTTTTGCTCTTCCGCTGTTTGTTCGTTCAAGGCTCTCAGCTCACGCCAGGACTTTCTGCCGTCGATATCGAACATTTTCTTGCGGATGGTAACATTCGGGCTAGCTCCTTTATCCAATAGGACTCGTACCGTCTTTTGATCACTCTCTTCTATCGCAACAAACAATGGCGTCGCTGCCTTATAAATTACTAAGTGATCCGCCTGACTGGCCTCATTGATGTTTATAGACTGGAAAGTATGGCGATACTCAATGTTGGCTCCACGATCAATTAGCAAGGCAACTACCCTGGGTGATGATTCTCCTGCTGCTAAAAACAGCGCGGAGGGTGCCTGGGCACTCCGCTCCGGGTCTACCTGAGCGCCCTTGTCTAGCAAATAAGTTACCACTCTGAATTCGCCTTCACTAGCTGCTTCTGCGAGTGCACTTTTGCCATTTTCATCCGTAGCGTTTATATCAGCCCCTGCTTCCACTAGTTCAGAGACGATTGCCATTTCGCCTTCACCAGCCGCTAAAATCAGGGTTTCGGGCCGTAGGGCTTCATTTTTCATTGCAGTGCTGCTATTCATTAATTGAGATAGCACCTCACCAGCTCCTTCCTCAGCTGCGTAATCAATGGCGCTGCGACCTTCTTCGTCACGACGATCCGCGCGAGCACCAGCATCCAACAACATGGCTACCATTGTTGATTGCTCTTCCTCAGCAGCGTACATCAAGGCGGTACGTCCCTCCTCGTCTACCGCATCTAGATCAGCGCCATTTTCTATCAGAAACCGAACCTCGGCGTGCTGTCCTTCCTCAGCTGCGTGCATAAGAGCAGTACGACCATCTTCATCCTTAATATTGATATCGGCACCTTCCTTCAGCAGCATTTCTAAAACTGCAATCTGCCCTTCTTCAGCGGCTAAGTGTAGAGGGACTTGTGAACCCTGGCCACCATTCCAGGAAGCACCATTATCCAACAACAACTGTAGGATTTGCGGATATCCTTCCGAAGCAGCCATAGCAGCAGCCGAGCGACCGTAGGAAGGACCTTTAAGGTTGACATCAGCACCGGCATTTATTAATACTTTCGCGGTAGCGTAGGCGCCTTCATCCGCCGCTTCAATCAGTGCGGTCCATCCTTCATTATTTAGATAATTGACTTCAGCTCCGGCCTCAATCAAGATGCGAGCAATTTCTGATTGGTCTTCACTAGCCGCTAACATTAAAGGGGTAAAGCCCCAATCATTGGTCTGATTGACATCAATTCCTTGCTCCAGGAAGTACTTAACGAGTCGAAGATTACCATCATTAACGGCTTCCATGAGCAATTCAAAATCGGTAAGTGGAGCACGGGTGTTTGGAATATCAAACTCGATATCGTCTGGCATAAAACCAGCCCTACTCATATCATCTGGATCATATTCCACGTCGACTTCCCGATCCACATCTACATCCTCCAGGTTCAAAGGTGTCGCTACATTAGGAGGTGTCACCTCAGGTGGCGTTGCGTTGACCTCTGAGATAGTGTCCGTATTGTTAGTTGCTAAGGAAGAAACATTGTACTGGGAAGCAAAAACAGCGGTTCCCATCATTAGGATTAGGATAAAGGCGGTAATAACGCCCTCTCCGTAGGTGGCTGACCGGAAATAACCGGATACCAGTCGGGTGATGCGCTGCTTAAAGCCTTGTGGTTTGTGGCCAACAAAGGCCACGGCAGCGGCTGGGGTGATTTTCATTTCTTTCTCTTTCAGGTGAATTAATGTTTTGGCGTAACCAAGTGGTTTTTGGGTCAACTGAATGGCGAGATCATCACAGCAATGCTCTCTTTCATCCTTAATGCGTGCGGACATCCACCACACACCAGGATGATAGAAAAAGAGGATACAAAGCATGGTCTGGATGAGGTTCACCAGGAAATCATTACGCTTAATATGAGCCAGTTCGTGCGCCAGAATCGCGACAACCTGACTGTCTTCGAGTTCTTGTAATAGCGTCTTTGGGAACAATACCGCAGGTCGTAACCAACCGGCAGTCATCGGTGAGTCGATGCGGAACGAACTCAGGTATTGGACCGACTTTCGAATATTGAGCTGCTCTTCCAGCGTCTGAATACGAGCTGCCCATTCGGTAGGGAAACGCTCTGCACCATAGCTCTTCAATCGCTGCACATAAGCCAACTGCCCCAGGAAACGCAATTGCAGTACAAGTACTCCCATGAGCCAGAGCGTAACGATAAGGGGCAGGTGTTGATCAAAATACTGGATAGTTCTTTCTCGGAATGAGGTGGTAATAGGAGCAGCTGGCACCCGCTGCTCAAGTACCGGCGTTGCTTGCCTAACTTGATCCAGCTGAACTGCCTCTTGGTCCTTTCGATTCTGCTCCCCTAACCTTTCCGTACTCAGCTGCTGACTGATGTGGCTGGTATTCCCAAATTGCTGATAGAACGTAAATAGCACCGTCAACATAAATGTGGCTAGCATACCTACCGTTACCACATAGCGCGCTTGGGCGCTAAATTTACGTAATGCCAGCAGGAGAACACCAGTCATCAAAGCAAACAAGGCACCTTGCCAAAGCGTGTGCACTAAAGTCCAACCCAAGGCCTGAATGACCTGTGGAGAAAAAAGCTGCTCAATCATTGCTTGTCATTTTCAAGTTTATCAATCATCGCTTTTAGCTCTTCCAGCTCTGACTTGGAGGCTTTATAGTTTCCTAGTGCCCGAAGGACCAACTGCTTGGCTGAGCCGCCGAAGGTCCGTTGGAGAAAGGTGTCTAGAAGTTGATTTTGCGTCGCCTCTTTAGCGATGGCCGCACTGTAGATATGCTTCCGCCCTACCGATTCGCGTTCCAGAAATCCGCGATCAAGCATGACTTGCATGGTTTTCAATACGGTAGTGTAGACCACTTCTTTTTCAGTAGAAAGAGCCTCATGAATTTCCCGAACGGATAATGGACCATTGTCCCAAAGCAGTTGTAAAACCGCTAATTCAGAGGTAGTAGGTTGTGAAGATTTTGCTTTTGACATCTTAACTACGATTAGACTCGTAGCAAATGTACGATAAGAATCGTAGTTAAGCAATAGGAAGTACGATTTTTATCGTAATAAAAGAATAGGCAAGTAGGAAATTAGAAATAGGAAGTATGAAATGATAAGGTCGGAGGTCGGAGGTCGGAAATAACAAAATTGGAGGCAGAGAAATAGAAGTACTTCCTCCCCTACTTCCGACTTCCTCCTTCCCAACTCCGACTTTGTCGCTATTCTTCTTCGTCCGGAAAATCGATAAGTAGCTGTATACCTTCAGCTTCCTGTTCTCGCTCTAGATTGGAGACAGAAACACCGAGTAAACGGACAGGGCCCACTTCCTCCACATTCTCCTCGAGTAAAGCAAAGACGATTTCCTCCATCTCCTTGAGCTTCCTGATTTCACTGTTGAAGGAACGAGAACGGGTGAAGATTTGAAAGTCCGGCGTTTTCATTTTGATGGTGAGCGTGCGGCCGAAGTTGTGGCTCTGCTCCATATAAGTGAAGACGCGTTCACAGAGGTAGGCCAACTTCTCCTTCATTTCTTTCACCTCCGAGACATCGTCAAAATAGGTCCGTTCGGCACCGATAGATTTGCGGATGCGGTTGGGATTTACGGGACGTTCATCGATGCCGCGGACGATCCGGTAATAGTACCGCCCGGCTTTACCAAAGCGTTTAACTAGAGTGATTTCGGTGAGCTCTCGGATATCTCCTCCGTTGCGGATCCCCATACGCCGCAGCTTGCTGGCAGTTACTTTGCCTATCCCATGAAATTTTTCTACCGGTAATTCCCCCAAAAAAACCCAAGCTTCCTCCGGCAGGATTACTTTCATACCGTTAGGCTTATTGATATCAGAAGCAACTTTGGCCAGGAATTTACAGTAGGAGATTCCGGCGGAGGCCGTTAATTGCGTTTCCGCAAATATTTTCTCGCGAATAGCCTTGGCAATGAGCGTAGCAGATTTGGGGCCTAGTTTGGGTTCGGTGACATCCAAGTAGGCTTCATCTAAAGAAAGTGGCTCCACCAGATCGGTGTAAGAATGGAAAATTTCACGAATCTGTGATGATACCTCCCGGTACACATCAAAGCGATGTTTTACAAAAATGAGCTGTGGGCATAAGCGTTGAGCCGTTACGCTAGGCATAGCAGAGCGCACACCGAATCTTCGCGCCTCATAGCTGGCAGCGGCCACTACTCCGCGCAGCCCTCCCCCACCTACAGCAATGGGTTTGCCCCGAAGCTCAGGATGGTCACGCTGTTCTACTGAGGCGTAGAAAGCGTCCATATCGATGTGGATTATTTTGCGCGAAGTATCCACGGGGGGTTAGAGAATTAGAATTAGAATTAGAATTAGAGTGAGAATTAGAATTTGAATGGAGGTTACGGTTGTAGTGAAAGTGACAATTAAAGTAAAGGTTGTTACAGAAAACTTACTAGTACTTCCTGCTAAGATAGGGCAACTACTCTAGTACTAATTCGTAACGTGAATTTTCAATCACCTTCTCTTTAGAAATCCAATAGGGAATCCAGGTTCCTTCTTGCCAGGTTTCCAACTGAGATTTGTAGTAGGGGTGAAGTATCCTGGCGGAGCTTCCTCCGGACAGTGCGCCCATAAACTTATCTGGGTCATCCATATCCGCAACCATGCGAAAACAACTGAACCAGCTGGCCTCAAATTTACGCTCTCTATTTTTAATAAAGCCTCCCCTATTCAAAGTTTGATTAGACCCTGCCTTGGGCAGCAACTCGGCGCCAAGCCATTCGCCACCAAAGCCTTTAGAACGAATTGGACTCAAGAAATACACCATATGAATTCTACCCCATGCCCATGCGGTAGTAAGGAGAAAAATGACTTGAATAGTAATAAGGATAGTCATCAGGACGCGTGTCATGGTTGGCCGTGCCTACCCAGCCCCGATCCGGGTTTATCATATGAGGTAACTCCTGCTTGGGAATAAAGTTTATCCAGCTCTCGCTCTGGTTTCCAGATTGAGGAATGGAACCACGGTGGTCTTTCCTCATCGGGACCAAGCCCGTAGATTGATGGGTAATATTCCCTTCCACATCAGCCATTACGTAGTTGAAAAAATCATTATCCACGCCCTGCAGCCCTTCCATAAACCCGAATACATTTTTTGACTCAAGTAATCGGTCAAACCCGATGGTAGGACTCTGCGTTTCGGCCAATGACCAGCGCATGCTGACTACATCATCTGACATGATGTTAAAGACCGGAAAGTCAGAAATGACAGGACCGCGCTTTGTTGAACGAATAGTGATCTCAACCGCCGTGCTGTCTTTAACTTAAGTACGATTTACCTGAGGCACCACGGGGGCAATGCCCGGAAGATTGATTTCATAATTAAGCAAAAGGGTTTGGAAAACGCCTAATGCAGGATACGCTAATTTCGTCCAAATTACCGTTACCCCCCCCTTTATCGTAACCGATGCTGTAACCTTTAGCACTTAGTTCGCTTTGCTACTGTGATGATTCTTGTCGTCCCGCATACGCTACAGTGAAGACTTGCCCTTCCTCGGCTAGCGCAGTATTTGGAAAAATAGCACCGGCTTCTTCTAATAAAGGTTGCAAGTTGCCGTAGCGAGGAGAGAAATGTCCTATGACCAGTTGCTTTGCGTCCGCAGCTTGAGCTACTTGGGCGGCTTGTTTAGCAGTGGTATGAGTAGAGATGACAGCATGTTCTGCTAGCTCATCGAGAAAAGTAGCTTCGTGAAAGAGCAGGTCGACACCTTTTATATAAGGGATGATCTTGGGATCTGGCATGGTATCGCTGCAATAGGCAAACGAGCGGGCAGCAGGTGCTGGGCTCGTCAGCTCAGAGTTGGGGATACACTGACCAGTACCGGTGATAAAATCTGCGCCCGTCTTAATGCTTGGGATTTCCCGGTAGGGTATCTCATATTGGGCAATAAGCTCCGCTCGCATGGTACGTGGTCGTTCCTTTTCTGCAATGTGATAACCAGTAGTAGGAACCCGATGCACTAGTGGCACAGTAGTTACTTGAATGTGCTTATCCTCAAAGACTAGAGAGCCGGGTTGAACAGCATCGATCGATTGATAGTCAACGCTGAAGGGCAATCCGGTGTGACTATATTTGAAAACGCTTTCCAAGAAAGGCTGGAGATTGGCGGGACCAATGATGGTGAGCGGCGTATTACGCTGATTGAGTGCCCAGCTTGTCAGCAAGCCTGGTAAACCATAGATATGGTCACCGTGCATGTGTGAAATGAGGATCACATCAATTGCTCCCCAACCGATACCATTACGCTGTAGGGCAATTTGTGTACCCTCCCCGGCATCAATTAAAAAACCCGTCTTGGGCGTTTTGAAAAACTGGCCACTAGCCCAACGACCGGGGACAGGCCCCGCTGCGGAGGTTCCCAGGGTAGTCAAATTAAAATCCATATAGTAGTAAAGAGGTACTTCCCTGTTTACTGATCAGATGGTGCCTGATCTCCTTCTTCAGCGTTGATCTCCCGCTCTAGTTCTTCCATAAAGATAAACTCTACGGACTCTTCCACAGTAGGAATGATGGTCAATACACTGTCTAAACGAGAAATTTCAATCAGTTTCTTTACTGAAGGGTGCACAACTCCGGTTAGGATTAGAGAACCAATTGGTTTCCACAGGCGGTTAGCTGTCAATATGGCACTTAGGCCAGAAGAATCGACATACTGAACTTTGGAAAGGTCGAAGACAAGGTTGCGTACTCCCTCATTGGCGAAAATGACCAACTCAGACTTGAGCTTAGGAGCCAGCAATGAGTTCAGGTTTTCTTCCTGAAGCTCGAAAATCGCGTACTTATCTTTCTTGTCTATGCTATACTTCATTAATGCGAGTGCTTCGTCATACGGAAATAATATGCTCTTCCGCAAGACGCAAAAGTAAGCAAGAAAAAATAGCCCGCCAACTGTATTTGACAATTAAGTTTATGTTAATCTGTCAATCTCACACCACATTATGCGCCTAATTGGCAGTTATTCCGGTAAAAATTAAACGTGGCACCATTTTTTCTGTTAGAGTAGAGTAAGATGGGAAAAGCCCGTGAAACACCGCGCTTCATAAAAGCGTAAAAAGCATGAAACTTCAAGGAAACAAACTTTGTTTTCTAGCAGAAGTAGGCTATTATTGTTCACATTATAGTCCCATCAAGAACACAATAGATAAAAGCGTTTGCAGAGATTATGAATAATAACCGCAGATTTTCACCCCAAGTCAAGCAAGTCATCTCCCGCAGCCGCAGTGAAGCGGTTCGTCTCGGGCATGGCTTTATTGGCACCGAGCACTTGTTGCTGGGCCTCTTGACTGATAACGACAGTATGGCACTGCGGGTACTGGAATCTCTGGAAGTGGACCCCGGCGAATTGCGCAACACTGTAGTTGAAAGCATCCACCGTATTCCCGCTTCCGGAAATACCAGCCTTAATGTTGGCAATCTCCCTCTGAACAAGCAGGCGGAGAAAGTCCTTAAAGTGACCTTCCTGGAAGCCAAGATGCTAAAAAGCGAAGAGATTAGTCCGGAGCACTTGTTGCTCTCCATCCTGAAGGATAAGGATAATCCTGCTTCGAAAATCTTAGGCCAGTACGATGTTGATTACGATTTGTTTAAAGCCGAATTAGAATACGTGAAGCAAGAACAAGATTTTACCAGCGGTACTGATCCTTATACCCGCGCCTCGAGTGATCAAGAAGAGCCTTACGAAGAGGAAGAAGGCAATGGCGGACGCGGAGGAACGTATCAGCGCAGCAAAGGCAACACCAAATCGCGTACTCCTGTCCTAGACAACTTTGGACGCGATATTACCAAACTGGCCGAAGAGGGTAAATTAGACCCCATCATCGGCCGCGAAAATGAGATCGAGCGCGTTAGCCAAATTCTCAGTCGTCGTAAGAAGAACAACCCTATCCTTATCGGTGAACCGGGTGTTGGTAAGACGGCAATTGTGGAAGGCCTGGCCCTACGCATTCAACAGAAGAAAGTATCTCGCACCTTATTCGACAAGCGCATTGTAATGCTTGACCTAGCTGCTTTGGTAGCTGGCACCAAGTACCGCGGTCAGTTTGAGGAGCGGATGAAAGCGATCATGACGGAGCTTGAAAAGAGCCGTGATGTGATCCTATTTATCGATGAGATTCACACTATTGTAGGTGCAGGTGGCGCAACCGGTTCTCTGGATGCCTCCAACATCTTCAAGCCTGCCCTTGCTCGTGGCGAGCTCCAGTGTATCGGTGCTTCTACGCTTGACGAATATCGTCAGCACATTGAGAAGGACGGCGCCTTGGATCGTCGTTTCCAAAAAGTAATGGTAGACCCTCCTACCCCGGAAGAAGCTATCCATATTTTGGAAAACATCAAGCCGAAGTACGAGGAGTTCCATAACGTAACGTACTCCGATGATGCCATCACCGCATGTGTACGTCTGAGTGATCGTTACATCACCGATCGTTTCTTACCAGACAAGGCGATTGATGTATTGGATGAAGTAGGTGCTCGTACGCACTTGAAGAATATCCACGTTCCAAAGCACATCGAGGATCTGGAGAAGAAAATCGAGAAGGTTAAGGAACAGAAGAATCAAGCTGTACGCAACCAGCAGTACGAAAAAGCCGCTGACTTGCGTGATCAGGAGTCTAAACTAGGCCGTAGTCTGGAACAAGCTAAAGTCTCCTGGGAGGAAGAAGCTAAAACCAAGCGTTATCCAGTAGAAGAAGAAGATATTGCGGAAGTAGTATCTATGATGACGGGCATTCCGGTACGCCGGGTGGCGCAGTCGGAAAGTAAGAAACTGGTGAAAATGACCGACGACTTAAAAGGAGTCATTATTGGTCAGGACGAAGCGCTGGATAAAGTAACCAAAGCGATTCAGCGTAATCGTGTAGGACTGAAAGATCCGAAGAAGCCGATTGGCACTTTCATTTTCCTCGGACCAACAGGTGTTGGTAAAACAGAGTTAGCGAAAGCACTGGCTCGCTATATCTTCGATAGCGAAGATGCCTTGGTACGGATTGACATGAGTGAGTACATGGAGAAATTCTCCGTGAGCCGCTTGATCGGTGCGCCTCCGGGATACGTAGGCTACGAAGAAGGTGGTCAATTGACCGAGCGCGTTCGTCGCAAGCCTTATTCTGTAATCTTGTTGGACGAGATTGAAAAAGCACACCCGGATGTGTACAACATCTTGTTGCAGGTGCTTGATGATGGTCAATTGACTGATGGCCTAGGCCGCAAAGTAGACTTCAAGAATACTTTGATCATCATGACCTCTAACATCGGTGTCCGTCAGTTGAAGGACTTCGGACAGGGCGTAGGTTTCAATACTGCTGCCCGTCAGGAAGCAGCTGAGAATCACAGCAAGAGCGTTATTCAGAATGCGCTTAAGCGGACCTTCTCACCTGAATTTCTGAACCGGATTGACGATGTGGTCATCTTCAACAGCCTCGACCAAGAGGAAATCTTCAAGATTATCAACATCACCTTGAAGGATCTATTCAAGCGTTTGGAAGCTATGGACTTCACTTTAGAGCTTTCAGAGAAGGCCAAGAAGTTTGTTGCTGAGAAAGGATTTGATCCTCAATTCGGTGCACGACCACTACAACGAGCGATCCAGAAATACCTAGAAGATCCACTGGCAGAATACATCCTCAACAACAATCCTACCGCCGGTACAGTGCTACAAGCAGTACTGAACGAGGACGAGGATGGGCTAAACATTGTGTTGGCTCAGGAGGAAGTAAATTCTGACGTGGAAGAATAAAAAATATTCTATCTTCGAAGCACGCTTTTGGGCAGCAGTCCGAAAGCGTGCTTTTGTATTTGAGACAGCCGGGGAACTTTCTGCCTCATTTACATTTTAAAATATTATCACAACCATTGAATGATTGTCTAGCCACTTAGTCCGGTCACGTGTACGCCACACGCACGGTGAGTTGCAGACAATAATTTTTAACTAAAATTTTATCATTTGGCAAAGAGAAGAGGTTCAAGAAACAGAAACCAACGACGCGAGGATCCCAGAGATCAGTTCAGAACCAACGAACAAATCCGTATTCCAGAGGTACGCCTGGTAGGTGACGACATGGACGCGATCAGCGAAGTAGCTGGCCGCAAAGTTGCTCCTGGTGTATACAATACCCGGCAAGCACTTGATTGGGCCCGCCGGTTGGAGCTTGATCTAGTGGAGATCTCTCCAAAAGCTGCTCCTCCAGTAGTCAAGATCATCGACTACAACAAATTCCTCTACGAAAAGAAAAAGCGCGAGAAAGAGATCAAAGCTAAGGCGGTAAAGACGGTGGTCAAGGAAATCCGTTTTGGTCCAAATACGGATGAGCACGACTTTGAGTTCAAGCTGCGCCACGCCCAACGCTTTTTGGAAGAAGGTGCCAAGGTGAAAGCCTATGTGCATTTCCGTGGTAGAACCATTGTGTTTAAAGACCGTGGTGAGCTACTCCTGCTGCGTTTCTTAAAGGAGCTGGAAGATTATGGTTCAGCAGAAGCACTTCCTAAAATGGAAGGCCGCCGGATGACCGTAATTGTTCAACCTAAGAAGGGTAAAAAATAATTACGTTACGTTCGTTTCTTTAGCGGAGTATCACTACCTTTGCCCTCCGTTTAAAGAAAACAATTTTGTTATGCCAAAAATGAAGACCCACTCCAGTGCGAAGAAGCGCTTCAAGATCACTGGCTCTGGGAAGGTTAAGCGTTTTCAGGCTTATACTTCGCACATGATGCGGAATAAGAGCAAGAAAGCCAAGCTACGCCTGCGTGATGCTGCTTTGGTTAGCGAAGCAGACACTCCACGTATCAAGCGCTTACTTTGTAAGTAATTCATTTCACTAACAGTGATTTTTCACGAGAGTACAGGAAAAAGAGCCGGAGGGCCTCTGTACTGAACAAAAAATCGAACTATGCCACGTTCCGTAAATGCCGTCGCTTCACGTCGCCGGCGCAAAAAAATCCTCAAGGCTGCCAAAGGTTATTTCGGCGCCCGTTCTAACGTTTACACCGTTGCTAAAAATGCAGTGGAAAAAGCGATGCAGTATGCTTATCGCGACCGCCGCAACAAGAAGCGTGCTTTCCGCCGTCTGTGGATTGCTCGTATCAACGCAGGTGCACGTATGCACGGTATGTCTTACAGCCGTTTGATCCACGCCTTGAAGGAAAATAATATTGATCTAAACCGTAAAGTACTCGCTGACTTGGCGATGAACCACCCAGAATCTTTCAAAGAAGTGGTGGCTAAGGTGAAGAAGTAAAGAGAGCGAATAAAACGCTTTCGTGCGAAGCCGGATTCTGACCTCAGTCAAAATCCGGCTTTCCTTATTTCAGTATTTGTATTGTTTTATTTTAAAAAACACAAATATTTACTTATATTCATAGTTGAGAATACAGAAAAGCCATAATCTTAGGCTCTTTAACCTTTCGCTTTTGGTGCATTGCGCGCTTTATCAAAATCACGGAAGCGAATTAATTCGGTGGTATTTATTCCCGGTTTTTCTTCTCTCAGAAAGGATGTTGTTGGTCTTAGTGATGAATGGTCATTGCTAAGAGTTAGATTCTGCTGCTACACCTGAGGAAGGTGCAGCGGTTGCTGGACCTGGTGACTGGGGGTGGGTCCCGCCATGCGGGTCGTCCATCAAACCCATATATATCTTAGAATACAATCTCCACACACACAAAGCATGCCCTATCAAACTTTCTTGCTCGCACTCCTCCTCACCCTATCCAGCTGCGTTTACACCACAGTGCATTATGATGAACAGGTATTCTATGTTGCCGCAGCAAACAATGCCACTTTCGTAAGTACTTCAGCAAGTGCGGAAAAACTAGAGACCGATAATGATTCGATTGCCATCTGGCATATTAAGTTTGACGCTGTCCAGGGCGGAGAAACGTTGCTTTTCGGACGATTCAAAATCCGAGAAGGAAATGGCTACACTGGAAAGCGATTAGAGATGCTAAACCCTGAAAGAACAATAAGCAACTGGATTTCCATTGCCGACTTACAAAATAGTCAAGTCATAACAATCGATTCAATTGTAGCTATTGACTTGCGGAGGCTAGACTAAGCATCTAAATCCAAAAGCGCACCCATCGACAACTCAATGCCAACAAAGTGCGCGGCGAATGAAAATGAAGTGTTCTTTCGTATCCCAAACCACCAAAGATACAGCCAGGCATCGAGTAGTCAGGGCATTACAACTTTCACCCCTACACTTTGACAGGGGAATAAATTCCAGACTTAACTATAGATGAATAATCTCAGGCCAGCTACGGTAAATAATCCGCAGGATTCACAGCTACCCCATTTTTAAGTACTTCGTAATGAAGGTGAGGCCCAACGGACTGCCCCGTACTTCCTACTTTGCCGATAATCTGTCCAGCTTCTACCTTCTCATTAAGAGCCACATCAATAGCCCCTAAGTGGGCGTATAACGTCTGATAGATTTCATCGTGAACGATGATCACGCATTTACCGTATTTGCCTTTGTTTCCTGCTTCCAGTACAACACCGGTACCAGCTGCTTTTACCGGCGTCCCACTGGGGGCTTTCCAATCCACGCCACGATGCATTAGCCGCTTTTTGGTGAGCGGGTGAAGCCGCATACCAAATGCTGACGACACATCATAACTTTCACTTAAAGGGGCCTGCCCCGGAGGTTCCAATAGCAAACAGCCCGACTCTTCCATCGGAATTGCTAAGGCTTCTTGTTCTTCAGTTAACGGTAATGATAAAAAGGTGATTGAGCCTAGGCCCAGGATAACAACAGTCAATAATTTCACCATGATAGATGTATTTCGGGTTGATGAATGAATCTTTTTCACTTCATTTTCATTCCATCGCCCCTGGCAGTGATTAAAGGCTTCATCAAAGCCCAGTCCCTGCCGCATGGCATATTCTATATCACAACACAAATGGTCAAGTAGCTCTTCGCGCTTATCTGCTCGTAATGGTCCCAGTCCTCGGAGAAACGCCTCTACTTCTTTAACCTGCAATTCAATTAGTTCCATTCCTTACTCTGGTTTCAGTTGGAGGATTCGGCTCATCATGCGGACAAACGCCTGAAATTCTTTGACATAGTCTAGCGCGCTCGCAGCTCCAATATCACTCAAGCGGTAGTATTTTCGCATACGCCCCCCTACCCTTTCTTTCTCCGCCACGATCAGGCCTGCTTTTTCCAACTTGTGCAGTGTAGGGTAAAGTGCACCTTCGGTAAGCTCTAGCTCACCATCCGATAGTTCCCTTACCCTTTGCGTAATCTGGTACCCATACATGCGACCTTCCTCCCGCAAGAGGTGTAAAACCAGCGTCTTTAAGGTTCCTTTAAACAGTTCTCTTGAATACATAGTGCAAAGATGCATAATTTTCTTAGGTATAAAGTGATTTCGATAAAAAATCTGCGCAGTGTCATCTTTCAAAAAAAAATGAAAGTTTGAAAACTGTTCTGCATCTTTGAGGTTTAATGATACATAGGTTGGAATGATAGTGGGCCTAGAGTAAGTAGTAGATGCATGGAAGTGGGGCCGGCTTCATTCCAATCCTATTATGAAAAGCGATTGATCAATTTTTCTCGATGAGTTATAAGAGTTTAAGAGCCGCCGCAGAGGACTTGGAACGTACAGGCCAGCTGATACGGGTAAAGGAAGAAGTAGATCCTAACCTGGAAATGGCAGAAGTGCACCGCCGAATCTACGATAGTGGAGGGCCCGCTATACTATTTGAGCGGGTAAAAGGTAGTCCCTTTCAGGCCTTATCTAACCTCTATGGTACTTTTGAAAGAACCGAATGGCTGTTTAGGCACAGCATTGAGAAAGTTCAAAAGGTCATTGAATTAAAGGCCGACCCAACGCGACTGCTCAAAAATCCATTCCGTTATGTCTCGGCTCCATTTACAGCGCTGACGGCTTTACCGCTTAAGAAAAGACTAGGTAAAGCCCCCATCCAGTATGGCACTACCACTATTGATCAGTTGCCGCTGGTAAAAAGCTGGCCAATGGATGGTGGAGCCTTCGTGACTTTACCGCAAGTTTTAACGCTACCCCCAGGTACCAAGGAGGCCATGCAGAGCAATATTGGCATGTACCGAATTCAATTGAGTGGCAATGAATACGAACTGAACAAAGAGATCGGTCTGCACTACCAGTTGCACCGAGGCATTGGTGTGCACCATACGATGTACAACGAGAGTGACGAACCATTCCGATGTTCCATCTTTGTTGGAGGTGCCCCTTCCCACGCCTTTTCGGCCATTATGCCCTTGCCGGAAGGTCTAAGCGAATTGACTTTTGCCGGGCTACTTGGTGGTCGCCGCTTCCGCTACTTGTTTGAAGATGATTACTTCCTTTCGGGTGATGCTGATTTTGTGATTACCGGCACCATTCGGAAAGGTGAGAAAAAGCCAGAGGGGCCTTTTGGCGATCACTTGGGGTACTACAGCCTGGAGCACGATTTCCCGGTCATGGATGTGCATAAAGTACACCACCGCAAAGATGCGATCTGGCATTTCTCTGTCGTAGGGCGCCCACCACAAGAAGACAGTAGTTTTGGACATTTAATTCACCAATTAGTGAAGCTACTCACCCCACAAGAATTCCCTGGGGTAAAAGAAATTAAAGCAGTTGATGCTGCTGGTGTTCACCCTTTGCTATTGGCTGTAGGCTCAGAACGCTATATGCCATTCCGTGAACGTCGCCCCGAGGAGATTTTGGCACAAGCCAACCGAATCATTGGTTCCGGACAAACCTCCCTGGCGAAGTTCTTGATCATTGCCGCCACCGGTGACGGCCCGGTAACCACCCACGATATACCAGGCTACTTCCGTCACGTTTTAGAGCGGGTAGACTGGACCAGAGATCTCCATTTTCATACGAAAACCACAATTGATACCCTTGACTATTCTGGTACAGACTGGAATGCTGGTTCTAAAGTGGTGATGGCTTGTTGCGGACCGCAGCTTCGAGAGCTGAAGACGGAATTGGGTGGGGATATTTCACTACCTGACGGATTCACTAATGCTAGGCTGGCCCTACCGGGAGTGGTTGGAATTGAAGGTCCAAACTTCACCGGTAAAGAAAGCTATGCTGATGGGCACCGTCTAGCAGAGCAACTGCAAGCAAATGACTGGCAAGGATTACCACTCATTGTCTTGTGCGACGATGCCAATTTCCTAGCGGAAACGCTCAACAACTTCTTGTGGGTTACCTTCACTCGTGCTAATCCGAGCCATGACATCTACGGCGTAGATTCCTTTACTGAGTTTAAGCATTGGGGGTGCCGCGGACCACTCATCATTGATGCCCGCAAGAAACCACACCATGCACCAGAACTCGTACCCAATGCAAAAGTGAGCCAAAAAGTGGATCAACTCTTTGCAAAAAGTGGCAGCCTCTACGGACAAGGCTAATTACGGTAGCATCAATCGAAGGGCTTGCTGAGTCGTTCCAAAACGCACTTGAACATAGTACATACCGGCAGGAAATCGGGATAAATCTAGAACTTCCACAGCTTCGAATTTCGCTAGCTGCTGTCCAGAATTACTAAATAGGGTCAATTCGAGCTCATCTACCAGTGTGCCTTCCGGCATGGCTAAGCGATATAGCTTACCTCCCTGTGGTATAAGTTGGATCATCTTGTTTGAACCGGCATTCGCACACGAAACAATGCTGGAATAGGCAAAACGGCCATCCCAATCAGTTTGCCGAACACGGTAATAAATGCGGCCTAGCAGTGGGTCTTTATCTACAAGTTGGTACCAACGAGGCTCGGTTCCTATTGCTTCACTCGCCACGCTTTTCAGCTCCTGCCAGGTCTTAGCATCACTGCTCCGCTCAATGGTAAAATAGGCGTTATTCTCTTCTTGCACCTGCCAGCGTAGTATTCGCTCGTTCGAACTACAGTCTAGGATTACATCCAACCACGAGACTGGCAGTGACACCAGTAAACTGCTTTCGTAAGGTCCAATATCCGGTGCTACTCCAACAAGTCGAGGATTACCGGCAAAGTCTTCTGCCAGTCCAGTATCGATACCGGCGTTGATCATTTGGGAATTATCCGCTGGAGTAAAATTGTTGCCACCAACATTCATAAAGCGTGGCTCAAAATCAACATTATTCTCCACCGTATTACCATCTACATTGTTACGCTGGTTAAATTCATCCGCAGTGTAGTAGGCGTCATCGTCTTGCAGGTATACAGGAACTGCCATCGGATCGGGACTGTAAAACAGATTATTCTCGTAAGTATTCGGACCTAATCCATCCTGGTTCGTATCGTAGAGAATAATGGAAGTTCCTATTTCGTAATCGTTTTCGTAAGGAGACTTACCTGTATCATAAGCGATATTATTTCGCAATATATTCCCTTGCACTTTGTTACTAAACCCAAAACCGCTGATCAAAAAGCCTGCCTCGTCGGTATCAATAATCAGGTTATGATCGTAGCGATTGTCTTCACATACTAGGCCATCATCGTACACTCCGAGGACAACTCCATGAGCAGTTGCCTGCTCTTTGCTGGGCGACTTCCGCATCCCCTGGAATATATTGTGGTGATACCAGTTGTCATTCCCATTGAGCTGTGCTGCTGTGCGGCAATCGCGGGCCCAGTTTCGGAAAACCTCATTATTTTGGCACTTACCGTAATAGCCATCTGCGCCAATTGGATGCGCATAAGGAATGCTCGCGGCGGAGATTTCATTATCGTAGATGCGGTTATTATTCACCCCAGCAGCACCGGTACTGGTGCCAAGTAGTTCGATAGCGTTGTGCGCCCAATTCAGAAAGTCGTTGTCGAAAATCTCACAATTGGTGGCCCCATTTCTTAATCGTACCCCATCCCCACAACCTCGTTCTGAGCCGTAGCCGTAATCAAAGGTAAAGCCAGAGTTAAACGTATTCTCTTCTACCGTAATCTCACTCGCAGCTCTTGTAGAATTATTGAGTAACAAAAGACCAGTATTACCATTCCATCCCAGTTCGCAATCCTTTACCACAATGTGTTGCCCGCCGATGATGGCCAGCGCAGCTCCACTCCCACCTTGAAAATTGATGTCTGTAAATTCTAAATAGGATGCGCCATCCACTAAAGCTGTGTAGAAATGGCGGCTGCCACTTAAACTGGTGTAAACCAGTGTGGGGTTTTGATTAGCCTCCAGCAATAGTTCATTATTGAGCGTATCGTAGAACCATTCGCCAATCGCCCCCTCATTGTCTGCCTCGCCGAGTGTTGATAAGGTATGGGAACGCAGTAGCTCTACGCCATCCGCGAACAGTCGCCCGGGGCGGTGAATTAAAGCCAGGGGTAAAGTCCAGCGATTAGTGGCACTTTGGGTCCAATTACCAGCAATATCAGCTCCCGGAATTTCGCCTACCGAGGTGATAATAGGTAGTTCTCCAGTACCATAAGCACCGTATTTGATAGGATTGCCCGGTGTTCCGGAATCGTCCATATACAGGCGGGTACCTGACCAAATACATCCTCGTTTCAACAACAAAACATCTCCGGGAACGGCCCCGATATCACGAAATCGGCTGAGGTCTCGCCAGGCAGTGTCTGGGGTTAGGCCGTCATCACCGTTGGAGCCTCCATCAGCATCCACATAGTAAGTTGTAGCATGAGCGAAAGTAGCAACGAGTAGAATCGTGAGAAGAGAAAGCAAACGGTTCATAGCAGAATTTTAGGCAACAAAAGCGACATCAATTACTAGTAAAAACACAATGCTCTATAATTTCGTTCTAATTTTGCGTATCGCAAAAAGAACGCCCCCAATGAGCCGACAATTCTGCTATTTTCTCTTCTTCAGCGTACTCTCCTTTGTGTCACAAGCCCAAAATGAAAGCTACACGATTAGCGGCTACATCACGGATGACAACACGGGAGAAACGCTCATTGGCGCCAACGTATACGTGGCGAGCGAGCCCGCAAAAGGTACCGCCAGTAATGTTTACGGCTTTTACTCCATCACCTTACCAGAAGGTCAATACCAATTGGTTTTCAGCTACTTAGGATTCCAAGACCAGTTTATTGATGTGGATTTACGCGATAAGCAGACCTTGAATGTAGCCTTACGGGAAGGCGTAGATCTAGAAGAGGTCGTAGTAGTAGCAGAAGAGGAAGATCAGAATGTGCAGGATACTAAAATGGGCACCTTGGAAGTATCGGTTGATCAAATCAAAAAGCTACCCGCTCTGCTAGGAGAAGTAGATGTCCTCAAGGCTATTCAGCTACTTCCGGGCGTGCTTTCAGCGGGCGAAGGAAGCTCAGGCTTCTACGTGCGTGGCGGCGGCCCCGATCAAAACCTGGTACTGCTGGATGAGGCAACCGTTTACAACTCCGGTCACTTACTCGGCTTCTTTTCCGTGTTCAATCCGGACGCCATTAAGAATACCACCCTCATCAAAGGTGGAATGCCGGCCCGCTACGGCTCACGCCTTTCATCCGTGGTCGATATTCAAATGAAGGAGGGGAATAAACAACGTTATCAGGTAGATGGAGGGATTGGTATTGTAGCCAGTCGCTTTACGGTGCAAGGTCCGATTGCCAGAAATCAGTCTTCCTTCATCCTATCCGGTCGCAGGACGTATGCCCTAGATTTGGCACAGCCCGCCATTAACAATACCGACTTCGCAGGCACCAACTATTATTTCTACGACTTGAATGCTAAAGTCAATCACGTCTTCTCTGATCGGGATCGGATATTTCTCAGCACCTATTTCGGACGAGATGTGCTCACCTATCGGAGCAATGTACGCGATTTCTTCTTCAACTTACCTTACGGGAATTCTACCGCTACCCTGCGTTGGAACCACCTGTTCAACGAGAAGTTGTTTTTCAACCTTTCAGCCATCTATAATGACTACGATTTCGGTTTCAATGGTGGTCAAGCTGACTTCTCAGTGGATGTAGCCAGTGGTGTACGGGATGCTAATTTCAAGCTGGATTTCGATTTCTTTCCTAATCCACAACACAGCATTAAGTTTGGGACCCACTACACCTACCATAAACTATCACCTAACATTGCCAACGCCACCAACGGCGAAGAGACCTTTTCCAATAACCTGGAACCGAAATATGCACACGAAACCGGCACTTACATTGAAGATGACTGGAAGTTAAGTCAACAACTCAGTGTCAACTACGGCGTCCGCTTCTCTACCTTTACGCAAATGGGGCCCTACGTTTCCCCCATCGATAGCACTGTCTTTGGCAAAAACGACGCGGCTATAACCTACACTGGATTTGAGCCTCGCATCAGCGCCCGTTACAAGCTCAGCGCGGCGGCTAGTGTAAAAGGCGGCATTACGGTCACTAATCAGTATCTGCACCTGGTTAGTAACTCTACCTCTACCCTACCCGCTGATGTGTGGGTACCCAGCTCACAGCGTATTCGTCCGCAGCGCGGTATCCAATACGCACTAGGCTACTTTCAAAACCTAAAGGACAACACCTACGAAACGAGCATTGAGGTGTACTATAAGGACTTGGACAACCAGATTGATTACCGAGAAAACTACGTCAACAACGCAGCAGATGATATCGAGCAGGAATTTGTGTTTGGTCGTGGCTGGTCGTACGGTGCAGAGTTTTACGTAAACAAGCGTAAAGGGGCACTTACAGGTTGGATAGGTTACACCTTATCCCGCACTGAGCGTGAGTTTCCTGACATCAATAATGGCGAAGTATTCCCGGCTGTTTTTGATCGTCGTCATGACCTCTCCGTCGTAGCCAACTATCAAATCCATCCAAAATGGGAATTAGGCGGAGCCTTTGTTTATGGCACCGGACAAGCGTATACACCACTGGAAAGTCTCTATTTCATAGAACAGAACTTGGTGCAGGAATTTGGGGTGCGCAATAGCGCTCGCATCCAACCCTATCACCGGCTGGACGTCTCGGCTACCTTCACACCTAAACCAGAGCAGAAGAAGCGCTTTTCTTCCAACTGGGTGTTCTCCGTATACAACATTTACAACCGTCGCAACCCCTTCTTTATCTACTATGATTTGACCACTGACACGGCCGCTGGCACTGCCCAAGCAAAGGCGATCCGGGTCTCGCTATTTCCCATTATTCCAAGTATTACCTGGAATTTCTCCTGGGAAGGCAAGTAATTTGGTGACCATTAGCTGATCTGCTAGCGGAATAATCCAAGCTTCATCGACTCATAGTCTTCCGCTTGCGCATTCATGAACATTTTTGCAACATTGACTTCCACCGATTGCTCCGGGTGCTCAGCCATTTGCTCGAGGTAATTTTGCAAGGCTTGATGATCAATGCTAAAACGATTTTCTCCGCATTTGGCACATAAATCCCGTTCGCAAAGACGTCCTTCCTCACTTAATTTGCGGAGTTCACGGTACGGACGATCATTCCATATTTCCATAAGGCTTTTCTCCTTCACATTTCCCAGCACCAAGCTTCGGCGCCAGTCATGGCAGCAGGTGACCAGATCTCCATTAAAAAGAATACCCATGTAGGTGTAAAGCGCAGGACAACCACTCATATCGTACGACAAGAGTTGAGTAGTATTAAATGCATCGTCAAAAGGCAGCATACCTTCAAAATCGCTCTCATCTATATTTCCTGCGCGATCATTGAGTGGATTCATGTAAAAAGTAACTCCTCGCGCTCGCCAATACGCTCGAGCAAGGAATATTTCTTCTTTTGTTTCCTTTAAGGAGATCGCGGTCACGATAACTTCCGTACGAGCGCCGGCAGCTCTCAACGCGTCAATTAATTGGTTCACGTTGCGCAATACCGCCAAGCCGTCGATTCCCATAGTCTTGCGGTAGGTGTCAGGAGTAATACCGTTTGAACTAATGTGGATGGTCTCAATATTTAAGTCTACTAAACTCTTGATGATTCGCTCATTTAGCAGATAACCATTGGTAGTAATATTGATACGGGTATTTGGCATATAGTGCTGAATCATGGCAATTCGCTGGATGATTCGCTTATCCATAAGTGGGTCACTCATGAGGAAGGGCTGCACCAAGGCTACTTCGTATTGTGCTATTTCCTTGATAATCTTCTCAAATACCTCCTGTTCCATGTTTCCCATTGGCAGTTCTTTTGAAGTCACTGGATAGGGACAAAAACTGCACTTTGCATTACAGTAGGCGGTGGTTTGAATCTGTATGTTATTGGGAAAGTGTAATGGTACCATGATTCTAATTTTAAGAAGCCAAGGATGATTCGCGCACGATGAAGTTGCTAATTCAAAGTGTAGGAGCAATTTGCACAAAGGTCAATCTCTCCATCTCGCCCTTCAATATGTTTGCGACGGATTTCCTGATAGACTTCACCGTTCCAAATCTCCCGGATACTCTTTTCGTAAACGTTACCCAAAACCACATTACGGCGCCAATCCATACAACACAAAATTGCATCTCCATTATGGAGAATGTACATTTTATAGAAAACCAATTCGCAAGTTCTCACGGGTACTTCACTTATCGCTTTGTAGTTGAGTTCAGCAAAGTTTTTGACATTACCTCCCCTATTGACAAGTGGTGAAGATCCTGCCTGAATACCGAGACTTTTCCAATAAGCAATGTTCTCCTCTATTTCACCAGCCATTGGAATAGTTTCAATCATATTGATAAAGACCTGAAGACTTTCGGGCTTGGTCTGGAGCAAGTATTCGATGTTTGCCTTTACTTTTTCGTACGGAATCCCCATGATCTTCTCATAAGTAGCGGGGGTTGCACCATTGAAACTAAACCAAATGGCATCCAAACCTGCATCGATCAAGCGATCAGTGACCTTTGGGACCAAGGGTGTACCATTAGTTGTAACTGTTACGGCCGCGTGGGGTACCATTTGCTTCGCTTGAGCAATCATCTCCGGCATACGCTTATCAATGAAGGCCTCATTCATCAAGAAGGGCTCTATTCGCCGCAGACCTTTTTCGGTACTACATTCCGCTAGTATCTTTTGGTATAAATCGTCACTCATTTTCCCAACTGGGAATTCCTTAGACACTTCCGGATAAGGACACATCACACAAGTTGCGTTACACAAGGTGGTGGTCTGAATCTGGATTTCCATCGGAAAATCATACGTCTGATCATAACGTTGAATGTAGAAATTATGTGCCCTAGGTAAGACTGCTTTAGCTTCAGCAAAAATAGCTTCCCATTGTGGTATGACCGCATGGGCCGAGAATTCCCGTTCTACTTTTTGTTTGAGCCGCCTACCTAACGTCAATCGTTCTTCTGGATGGGTCAATAAATGGCCTATGGCCGAGGTCAAGGCAGTCGAATCATCTGGATCAATCAGCACTCCTACTTGACCATTCTCCAATTGTAGTTCTGCCGCGCCATCCCTCGTAGAAATGACGGCCAGGCCAGCGGCCCCGGCTTCATTAATTACGTGCGACATTCCCTCTCCGACGCTTGGCAAAACTAAAATATCAGAAGCGCATAGCAATTGAGGAACATCATTACGGCTTCCGGTAAATATCAATTGCCCTCCCAAATTAGCCGCTGCGGCCAAATGATGTAATTGGTTGGCATATTCCGGTTGAAAAGCGTCCGCTCCCCCTACTATCATTACAATCAATTCAGGGTGTTTAGGGATTAATGCGCGAGCACTTTCAATCAGATGCTCTACTCGCTTTTTAGGATCAAGTCGACCAACAAAAGTCAGGATGACACTCTGCTTAGGCACCCCATAAGCCTCGCGTAACCCCATCCTATCTTGTCCCTGGTATTCTGACGTGTCTACCATACTAGGAATGTAACGGGCCATCGAAGGGTCCTTCATCCCGGATGCAGCAGCGTCCTGAATCGCCGGCGAAACACCGATGTAGCGAAAAGTAGCAGCTTTTTGTGTAGCTAGTGCTTCACCTACAATTCCCCCGTGTTCAATTAGTACGTGCTGATCACTTGGTAAATGTGCGAAGACTTGTTCGGCAAACACCGCATCTTGACAAGCAACTACAATATCAAATGGATGCTCTTTGATTTTATTGATCACATAGCTTCCTTTGGCATTCCAATCTGCCAGATCATGACAGCTTTGGTCAACAGAAACCCCATAAGTGGCAAGACTATCCATCACTGGGCAATCTTCTTGGGCGGGAAAAAGACTAAGGGCGGAGAGTTGATATTTATGACGATCTAGGTACTTACTCAAAATAGCCAATTCCGTTTCTTCACCTCCAGTTCTTAAGCAGTTGAATAAGAATAAAACCGAAAGACACCTTTCACTACTTAGCTTTACGTCACCTTCGGCAGCCCGGAATTTTTGCAATTCCTCGTGCATAGATCGTGCAAGTTCCCAGGTGTTTTGAGCTAAATCAAAAGTCTCCGTTACCACCGTACGCGCATGCCGACCTAAGTTTTGTCGTAGTTCAAGATCGCCCAACAAGCGGTTCACTGACACGCTGATGGCTTTAATATCATGGGGTTCAATAAGCAGACCAGTACTTTCGTGCTTAACGACATCCGAAATCCCGCCCACCCGAGAAGCAACCACCGGAATTTCCATGGCCATTGATTCAACAATACTATTGGGCATACCATCCGCCAGGGAAGGATGGCACAGGACATCAGTAGCTGCTAGCAATAGCGGGACCTCTTCGATATGTCCCAAAAAACGTACTGCATAGTCAATATCAAGATGCTTAGCCAATCTTTTCAGTCTTTCCTCTTCTCCTCCTGTCCCAGCGAATAAAAAAACAGCATCCGGATATTCCTTTAAAATAGCGGGAGTAGCCAACAACAAGTTATCCTGACCTTTTAATGGGTGCAGGCGGGCTAAGTTGGTGATCACCGGCCGCTCATCTGCGTATCCCCAGTATTCTTTTGCTGTACTTCGATCTATTTGCTGGCCACTAAACTTTTCCAGATCGACCCCTTCTAGTTGGGTACATACGAAATTTTCCCCTAACGCTGGGCACCAGTCCAGAAATGCTGCTCTAACTTCTTCTGAAACAACATGCAGCGCAGGGACATGTGCGCCAGTTCCCAGTCCGTAATGATCAACGGATATGCCCATTGGGGGCAGTCCCGTTTTGAGATATAGCAGTATCCTTTCGTGGGCTTCCCGTTCTTGATTGAGCTCCTGAACCATAGTGCCTAGCACACGGGCCTCGTTAAACTGCCCAATAATGGTACAGTAAAGAATATCAATTTTATGCTTACGTAAATAAAAACTGGTAGGTTCATAAAATGGGATACCACCCCCTCTCTGATAGCCATACACCGGAATCTTACGTTGGAGACACTCATGATACAAGTGGGATCGCCATGGACAAATCACATGGGGTTCGTGTCCTGAAAGTCTCAGCTTTTCCACCGCTTTGAGCACCCATAGTTCTCCACCTCCTAGAATCGTAATATCATTGAAGAAACAAATTTTCATTACATCTCAATTAAAGTATTGCAAGCCCCCGCCTTGCTCAAAACAATTTCCACCTCCTCACAAACAGCTTCCGGGGAAAAAGAGTGAGGATCACCATAGAGTACCCGCACATTACTGGCTTCATTTGGTGCCGCCCAAGGCAAGGGCATCAGATCCGAGTAGATCATTACAGTGGGCGCATCTACTCCATGAGCCAGATGGCCAATCCCGTTTTCCAGAGTAACAACACAGGCTGTCTGCTCCAGTAAGGCCGCTGTAATTCGAATGGGAAGGCCATATAAATTCCTCCAAACCGGTGAGCCGTATCGTTGGTCGTATTCTGAACCTATAGCAACAATATCCTTAATCCCTTTAGCCAGCAAAAGTTGACATAACCTTGCCCAAGATTCAACCGGCCAATCCTTCTTATTTCCATTGCCATCTTCACGAGGGGGGTTTGAGTTCGAATGCAGACTGATTACCACATAGGGTTCCTTAACAAGTGATCGCGCTGCGCTACGATCCGATTCCGTTAGAAATACGTAGGGCCGAGTACGGATGACTGGCACTCCCAAATATTTCGTAAAACCAGTTGAAATATGCTCTTGAAATACAGCTTCTGTTGTGCAAAACAATTTCATATCCATTAAGCGCACTTGCTGCGGTACAGAAAAATCAAGCGGTAGCGAATACAAAAACTCTTCTGAATAGTTTTTAAGTCCGTGAAAGAGCATATGATCGCTATAAATTAGCAGATCTATATCTGGATTCCCTTCAAGAATTTGAGTGTAGCCTGCACTGTGAGTCACCAGCGTAACAAAATGATCTGGGTTAGCTTCTTTGTAGGCTCGCAGAGCACAGGTCATACACAAGGTGTCGCCCAATGCATTATGGCTTATTAAAACGATCTTTTCCATAGCAATTTGAAATTAGCAGGCAGATTATCAGTACGTCTCCTTTTAGAATACTCAGCTAAAAGACGATCTAATCTTCCTCATTCGGTAGAACACCACAGATGACCACTCCTAAACCTAGCGGTTTGGAGCATAGTGTTTCCGACATGAATCTAACAATAAGTGTACCCTACTCTACGTCTGGTCTTGGCAAATCATCAATCTCCTCGATGGGTGAAATTAGTGTGCCAATAATAGAAGGGATTGGGCTAATGACGGAGGGTAATACGGTAAGCGGTGTATTGATCGTCGTTATCGTGTCGATCGTCGTTAATGTATTGAGTGTTGTTATTGTATTGAGGGTCGTTATTGTATTGAGCGTCGTTATCGTGTTAAGCGTCGTTATCGTGTTGAGCGTCGTTATCGTGTTGAGCGTCGTTAATGTATTCAGCGTTGTTATCGTGTTGAGCGTCGTTAATGTATTAACGGTCAACGGAGTGGTAGGAGTCAACACCGTAACTGGCGTTATGGGGGTGAGAACAGTAATTGGCGTGATAGGTGTAGGCATTTTAGGTTGTTTTATTGGTTTTAAAATTATTCAATCTTAAACATTGAATCTTTCTTAATATAAATTTTACTTACCCAAAACAAGGGGGTAGGTAGTATTTTCAGGTAAGCCTCCATTAATTTCCTAAATAAAAACAAGCATTAAGCCCAAAGGAAATTCATTTTCTATAAAATTAAAAAAAGTAGCCCAAAAATCCAAATACAATTAAAAACACCTAGCTATCGGAAGTGCTACCCTAAGCGAAAAAACGGTGGCTTTTACTTATTTATCAAGTCAGTAACTCATTTTAGAACGTGTTTGGGACGCGAAAGAGCGTTTCGTTGGAAAAATGGTAATCAGCCGTAGCTTTATTGTCGACCAAAACTCTAAAGCTAATGCAGTGCAAATTCACTGAGCTGACTGATTACCAATGGCAAGTTATTGAAATTTACTTTGAAGGCTATCAGCCGCGCAAACATTGTTTAAGGAACATGCTGAATGCGACCCTTTGGATTACCAGAACGGGAAGTCAATGGCGCAATCTGGATAGTCGTTATCCTAAGTGGCAGAGTGTATATTACTACTTCCGTCAATGGAAAATGAAAGGTACTCTTGATGTAGTTCTAGAGAAACTAGTTGAAATAGAACGCATTAGGCTAGGCCGAAACACTAATCCGAGTGCAGGAGCAGTAGATAGTCAAAGCGTGAAAATCGTGGCCTTCACCCACGAAGATATGGGAGTTGATGGCGGCAAAAAGGTGAATGGGCGCAAGCGACACCTTCTCGTTGACACACAAGGGTTGCCGATTGCCATTCATGTTTCAGCAGCCGACATAAGCGATGCCGTAGGTGGATTTGACTTGTTACATCAAGCCGAACACCTGCAAGGAAAGTTGAAATTAATCCGAGCTGATCGAGCGTATGCAGAAATGTTCAAAGAGGCCGCATCTTGGTATGGCTTTGAGGTAGAAGTAGCAAAACGACCAAATTCTCAAAAAGGCTTTGTTCCCCAAGTGGGGCGTTGGCAAGTAGAAAGGTCTTTTTCGTGGATGAACTTTTACCGCCGTTTGGCTAGGGATTACGAGCGTTTACCAGCATCCGCTGTTGCTTTTATTCAGTTGATGTTCATCAATATCATTTTGGCAAGACTAGTTTGATCTTGTCCCAAACACGTTCTTAATGGACATCGCCATTGATATGGCAAAACCTAGGTCTATCCGCCGAGTCTTCTGTATATTTACGGTACCTCTTACAACGAAACCTACCTAATAGGCATATCACATGGAAAGGCAAAATGAACCTTAAGGCGCTAGTATTGCCACCCCATGAAACATTTCTCCCTGGCTCTGCTCATTTTTCTGCTTGCACTAGCGGCTCCGCTGAGTGCTCAGTTGATTTTGACGCCCCTGGACGCGCCAGAGACTATGATTGCTTGCGGGGCGGCGGAATCTTTCACCGTATCCATCATTAACGCGGACAATGTCGGTTATTCTAACTTAGATTTTGTTGTGGATTTACCGCCAGGGATGGAATACCTGGCCGGCACGGTACAAGGCCCGGTGGTGGAAACAAATATCAGCGATCCGGGGCGACCACAATTTCGCTTCAACTCCTTAGCAGCGCTTTCCACGCAAGAAGTGATAATTGACGCCATTATCAACTGTGCGTTCACCAATGAGCGAGGCCCGATCTATGAGTTAGAGACACCAACAGGTCTCATCACCAGT
Organism: Bacteroidota bacterium; assembly: GCA_039816955.1. GTDB lineage: Bacteria > Bacteroidota > Bacteroidia > Chitinophagales > Saprospiraceae > Lewinella. Next base: position 540 of record JBCBWU010000069.1, on the reverse strand, counting down.
CAAGAACAGCCGCTAGCGAACTTCTTCTTCCCTGAAGTAGTGATCACCGATATTGACAATCCCGTGCTCAATCTGGCCGTGGCTGCCACTGGCACTCGAACTTTCACCATTATTCAGTCTACGATTGGCGCGCGACTGGATACCCTCTTTTTTGTCAACCGCTACGAGCCGGGTATGGAGCCCTTAGGACTCAACCTAGGGCAACTCATTGGAAGCTCACCCGGTATTGACACTTTCATGGTAACCGGAGCGGATCTACCGGGTGGTGACTTTACCTTTGATGCCGGCGATACCCTAAGGCTAACTGAAACGGTTCGCTTATTGGACTGTGCCCCGGCTAATTCTTCAATAGAATTGTACTGGCGCTGTGGTCAAGTTGTTTGCCAAAGCTTCTTAGCTAACACCATCCTAACGCAAGCTACAGGCGCTCCTGATCTTCGTATCACCAACATGAACGGCTTTGCTGATCAAACGGTGGCCAACAATCCCAGTATAGTAGGTGGTGGCTTCTGCGATACACTCGAACTCTCCTATTTATTG
>JBCBWU010000068.1:0-32458 GCA_039816955.1 Bacteroidota bacterium | reverse complement strand
TGCTCCGGTACCGAACTCCAAATCAACATAAGTATCGGAGCACTAAAGATCACCCCTGCGCACGACCCTAATGACTATGAGCTGGGTGAGAAATATGACTTGGAGGTTATTGATATCATCAACTTGGATGGTACCCTCAATGAGTTGGCCCAATTCTGTATTGGAGAAGATCGTTTCGTAGCGCGTAAGAATATTGGTAAGTTGTTGGAAGAGGCAGGGGCACTCGTTAAGATCGAGGACTATCGCACCCGGGTAGGACGCTCTGAACGTACCAATGCGGTTGTTGAACCCAAGCTGACGCTGCAGTGGTTCCTGAAGATGGATGAGTTTGCTGCTACAGCACTTGAAGCGGTTAGCTCCGGAGACGTTAAGTTCTACCCAGAGAGCATGTGGAACATGTACAACTCTTGGTTGAAGGCAGAAAACGTTCGTGACTGGTGTATCAGTCGCCAATTGTGGTGGGGGCAGCAAATACCTGCCTGGTACCACGGCGAAGAGGTGTTTGTTACGGAAACCGAAGAAGAAGCTTTGGTAGAAGCAAGAGAGCGCCTCAGAAATCCAGATCTACAATTATCTGACCTTACGCGGGATGAGGACGTTGTCGATACTTGGTTCTCCAGTTGGCTGTGGCCGATTTCTGTATTTGATGGTTTTGAAAACCAGGACGAACTCAAATACTACTACCCAACTGATACACTGGTAACCGGCTGGGATATTATGTTCTTCTGGGTAGCCCGGATGATTATGTCTGGCTACGAATGGGCGCCAGAGCTGTTGGGTAAGGAGCATCCGACCATGCCGTTTCGCAATGTTTACTTTACGGGAATGGTACGGGATAGCAAGCGGCGCAAGATGTCGAAGTCGCTGGGGAATTCACCGGATGCCCTGGCTTTGATTGATACTTACGGAGCGGATGGTGTTCGCTACGGTATGTTGTCTTCGGGCTCTGCCGGAAACGATATCATCTTCGACGCACCGCTTGATCCGAAGACGGGTGAGGTATTGAACGAAAGTAAGCTGTGCTTACAGGGGAGTAAGTTCTGCAATAAGATGTGGAATGCCTTGCGCCTGGTTAGCAGCTGGGAAAGGGATGCTAGTAAAGCAGAAGATCCCATTAGCCAGATGGCAAGTACCTGGATCGAATCACGCCTATCGCAAGTGAATAAGGAGGTAACCCGATTGATCGGTGAATACCGCCTGAGCGACGCGATCATGGAACTGTACAAGTTCATCTGGGATGACTTCTGTTCCTGGTACTTGGAAATGATTAAGCCAGCTGATGGTAAGATTGCTGAGGTAACTTATCAGCGCACTGCCACTGCTTACGAGCAAATGATGACGCTCTTGCATCCTTTTATGCCTTTCGTTACCGAGGAGATCTGGCACGGCCTCAAGGAGCGTGCAGCCGGTGATGATTGCATCGTTAGCAAATGGCCAGAGGTTCGTGAATTTGATCAGGCCTTGATCAGTCGAGTAACTTTGGCTCAACAAGCGGTTGTTAAGGTCCGTGAAACCCGCGCAACCAAAGGTGTAAAAGCTACCGAAAAGCTGAAGATGTTCACGCAGGCGGGTAGCCCTGGTGAGGAATTGGTAAAGGATGCCGGTCTTCGGGAAGCCATTGAGAAGATGGCTAACCTGGAAGAAGTTTCCGTTACGGATGAGGAACCAAGTAACACGGTTGCTTTCTTGGTAGGTAATGACACTTTCTACCTTGAGCTGAAAGAGGAAGTTGATTTAGAAGCGGAGCTTGCTGAGCTAGAAAAAGACCTTGAGTACCAACAAGGATTTAACGCCAGCGTAATGAAAAAGCTCAACAATGAGCGCTTTGTCAATAATGCACCTGCTGCCGTTGTTGAACGCGAACGCAAGAAGGCGGCGGACTCTGAAGCCAGAATTAAGAGTCTAAGCGCGGAGATAGAACGCTTGAAAGGATTGCTGTAAGGCAGATCCTGCGAGATAATCAGAACAGCCCCGAATGCAGCATAGACCTGTATTTGGGGCTTATTATTTGTGCTAATGAACAATCAAAAGCCAAACATCACCTTCCGCACGGCTGTTCCAGCGGATTTACCCACCCTAAAGTTGTGGGATGAACAAGCCCACGTCATCGCTTCCGACCCAGACAGCGATTGGTCCTGGGAAACTGAATTGTCATACGACCCAGTCTGGCGCGAGCAACTCATGGTGGAATTGGATGAACGCCCTCTTGGCTTTATTCAGATCATTGACCCTCAGGAAGAAGAATCGCACTACTGGGGAGAGGTGCCGCCGAACCTACGTGCTATTGATATCTGGATCGGGATGGCGGAAGATCTAGGAAAAGGGTACGGGACCGTAATGATGCGAAAAGCACTGGATCGCTGTTTTGCTGACCCCAAGGTTACAAAAGTATTGATCGATCCCCTAGCCACCAACGTTCGCGCCATTCGCTTCTACGAACGCTTAGGATTTGAATTTGTGGAAGAACGGGACTTTCAAGGGGTTCGTTGTCACGTTTACCAGATGAGGCGCGAACGATTTAATCAGCATACCAAGCGCTTTTAAGGTCGAGCCACACTATTCCGTTGCATAGCCATTCAGGCACATCTCTGCTTTTTGTTACATTTATGAATGTCCAAGTGGCTTGTCCACGAAAACCAACACCTTTTTTGTCCCCATGTCAAGTGTCATTTCAGGATTGCGGCAGAGTAAATTTCTACGTCCCTTTATTGCGGCCATAAGCCTGGAGCAGGCTTATTTTTTGGCAGTCCTCATGGGTTTGGTGAACGGGATCGTTGATTACTCCCTTTTTCCTTTGGATCAACTCCCGTTTCTCAATGTTTTTATAGCTGATGCCTCTACTATTCCTCCCTTACATTATTGGATAGGCTTGGGCTTACTGCCGTTGGCCTTGCTCTATATTTTCCGGAGTCGACGTCCGCTACTGTTATTAGGGCTGAGTCCATTGATTTTTCAGGCTGCTCTTGATATAATTGGAGCTTCGGTAAATACGGCCACTACGGCGATGGCACTTGAGGTGTTGTACAAAGTAGGTTTTCTATTCTTCATTATTTTAGGAAGAATCCGCTCTCTGGCCTTTTTCTCCATCATGGTACTGCTACTGTGGACAATCCCACTATCACAGGTGCTGATATTTTTGGGCTTTAGTCTCTTAGGGCGCCTGATTTATCTGTTCATTTCACAAAACATCAAAACTTTTAGGAAAATAAAGGCTGGTGATCTGGGACGATTGGCGTTCAAGTCTCTGCTAGCCTGGAGCCCAATTTTGCTCTTTGCAATTCCCTACTACTATTTTTCGGGTGCAGTGATTGATCTGGTGGAAGAGACCATTTACAATGAGACACTGGTTGAAAACTATGACCTGGATAGCCAATTGACTTTTGACGATTTAATGGAGCAAATTGCTACCGAAAACTACGTCTTTGATTCCTTGCGGGCAGTTGGCCTAGATACCGATCAAGCCGATGAAATACAGTTAACCTTATTAAAGGCATTGGAGGTCGTCAAAACTGAAACCGATAGTGCTTTGTTAGAAAATGATTTCAAAGGACCTGTGGAGCGTTTTCATGAGGTCTACCCGCTTTTTGCCAAAGAATCAGCCGCCCCACTTACGGAGGAGGAAGTATACCTTTTTCGCCTGGTCAATTTTTCGGTAGAAAACATTGCAATAAACAAGGCACTTCACGGGCGCAACGACTTCCAACTGGATGTTGAACTATCCTTGTATAATTTCCTGGATTCAACTAGACAAGAGGGACAAAGACAGCTGGCGGAAGGAGATCAATTGGTGGCCAGTGAAGTGCATCAGAGCATTGATAAGTCCGAAGAGGAATATCTCCGGTTTGAGGCAAAGTTGGATTCGGTAGCTGATGCAACACAACAGGATGTTAGAGCCTACGAGCAAGCAACTGATCAATTGGTGGGAGCCTATCAAGCCGGACTCCAAAATAGGAATGAAGAGGCTGTAAATTCACTTCATGGTAAGACCTCTCAGCAGATCAGCCAGATACCGGAGCGAAGTTTAAGTGCTTACGACGCTACTTTCCCACCGGATTTATTACGCCGCCGCGTTAAGGAGGCAGACTGTGGCTTGCTTAATGTGAAATGCAAGGCCGTTAATATGTGCAAACGCTTCATCGTTCGAACCTACGAAGATGTTCAGGAAGAAAAACGGGACCAAGTAGAGGATAGAAGTGAAGCTCGCAGAGATACGCTACAAACGAGAGTTGATACACTCAGCGAAAATACCAAAGCGCAGATCAATGCAGATATAGAAGCAGCAGCTGGAGAGATGAATAAGGCTACGGATGCATTGGGCCAAACCGCAGATGCTACAGTCGAGAATGCGAATGAGCAAATTCGAACGCAAGCCCGAGGTGTTACGGATACCCTGCAAGGAAAACTTACGCAAATACGGGCGTTTTCCAGTGCTGCTACCCAGGAAGCGGCAGATGTTGTGGATGAAGCTACACAGGCGGTTAGCGATTCCATAACCACCACGATGTGGACGATTCAACGGTACCTCTACTTCAGTAAAATGTTCTCCATTATGAGTTTCATTTTTCTGCTGATTAGTAGCTACGCATATGTGTTCTCGCGGGTGGCGTTTGCGGATGGTAATCTCTTGTACGTAACCCTCAGGGAAGGACCCAAGGAATATTCCAACGGAAGTATTACCCAACACGGAGGCCAGTATAGCATTCCCGCAGATCATGATAAAGCTTTCTACATCATCCGTCAATTGGAGCCTACGGGGCGGGCCCCAAAATTGGTCATACCGCACTGGACAACGTCCATTGGTCGGCGCATCATTACCGGAACTTACTTCATGAATGAAATTGCGGTCATTGAAGACCGGCACGAAACAGTTGATTTTCGGTCGGTACAGGGAGCGGAGTTCGTAGAGTGGGACCTTTCTGAAGGAGAAAAGATTGTCTTCGATTTTCGTCAGTTGGTAGCTATGGAGGAAACGGTTGGGATAGAGACGCACGTTAGCGTGAGGTTCTCTACACTATTACTTGGGCGTCCCTTCTTCTATCTGGCTACAGGACCGGGTAAAATAGTGCTGATGACCAGAGGAATGCCCATCACAAACGACGAAACCGAACTGGTGCGGAGCATGAGTTTGACACGCATGGTAGCTTGGCAGAAAAGCACCCTCTTTGCGGTGGATTCAGAACTCAACTTTATCGACTTATACATGAGTGGGCAGTATTTGCGAAGAAGCAGTGATGATCTTCTGATAATTGACGCAGACCCCGGGAAAAAACGCAATAAAGTAGGGTTGTTCCGGTTCCTGATCAGTTTCTTGTTACCTATTTAAATCGTTGAGACTATGAATAGGCAATCGACCAAGCAATTACCAATTACCGTTTACATCCTGTTTTTCTTACTACTTAGTTCTTGCGGAGGAAATGATTGGAATGCTGAATCCTTAGACCTCGACTATCAAACACTAATGACTGAATTGGCAGATCGGCAGGCCTGGTTCACTGCGGATGAAGCAAACAATGGACGGGCCTATCGGTCTTACCTAGCAGCGTATCCAGATGGTCTATTTGCGTCGCAAGCCCAAGAGAAAATTCAAGGCCTGGATGAACTGCTTCGACATCATCAAAACGATCTGAATAGCTTGCAGCAAGATGGTGATCGAATTGTAACTATGCTGAACGATTACTATGAAGAATGGATGCTCAGTATCGAGTCCGAAGAAGGATTTTCACCGCTGGAAAGTAACATTCGGGCACAAATGATCAAGCTTGATTACACCGATGACCGAAGGGTCTATGAGGAATATTTAGATTTTCAAACTCGTCTGGACACTACTTATGCTGAGCGCTTGTATATCCAGCAATTGACGTTTAGAGATACGATCCAAGCTGATCTTAAGCGCAGTTTATTCCGTGATGGCAGACTAGAATGGAACCAAAGCATGGATCGCATCGAGAACTTGTGTGCCTCAACTAAGGTTACTGATTTTGATGCCAGGTATTATTTAGACTGGAGTTTAAGCCAAGAACTCGCTAAGTTTCGGCGCGATAAGTTTGACTCTATTTCCACGGAGCTATGTCCACTAATTAGAGCGTACCGAGCAGAACATGATCGTCTGGCTGAGTTGGCAATTACGCTTCAAATCGAAGAGTAAAGGAAATCAAGCCTAATACTGGAGAATTCAAGCTATAAGTCTTTTCCATTTTTCCTACCTTCAACCCACTTTCGAACCTAACCAAAACCACCACCATGACCGACTTGGACATTGCCCGCCAGGTAGCGCTCCAACCCATTACTGCTATTGCAGAAAAACTAGGGTTAGAAGCTGATGATATCGAACAATACGGCAAGTACAAAGCCAAACTTCCACTTGATAAGATTGACCAAGAAAAAGGTAAGCAGAGTAAACTGATCCTGGTTTCCGCTATATCTCCTACACCGGCGGGAGAGGGCAAAACCACTATGTCTATTGGTCTATCCGAAGGGCTGAACCGACTGGGTAAGAAAACTACAGTTGTATTACGTGAGCCATCTCTCGGTCCAGTTTTTGGTATCAAGGGTGGTGCTACCGGGGGCGGCTATTCACAGGTCCTTCCGATGGAGGATATTAACCTGCATTTCACCGGCGATTTCTCGGCCATTGAAAAGGCTCATAACTTGCTGGCTGCCCTAATTGATAATAACATCCAGAACCGTAAAACTACGCTTAACCTGGATCCTCGTACCATTTCTTGGAAACGGGTAGTGGACATGAACGACCGTTCCCTACGGCGCATCATTGTTGGTCTGGGAGGCACGACTTCGGGTATTCCCCGGGAAACGGGTTTTGATATTACTGCGGCCTCCGAAATCATGGCTATTCTTTGCCTGGCAGAAGATTTGGCGGACCTCAAGCAGCGCTTGGGCAACATCTTTATCGGCTATACTTTTGATCGCAAGCCCATTTACGCTCGCGACCTCAAGGCGGAAGGAGCCATGACTGCTTTACTCAAGGATGCTATTAAGCCCAATCTGGTACAAACTATTGAAGGCAACCCCGCTATCATCCACGGCGGACCTTTCGCCAATATTGCACAAGGGACCAACTCCGTGATTGCTACCCGGATGGGGATGACTTTTTCGGAGTATACGGTTACCGAAGCTGGTTTTGGCTTCGACCTGGGGGCGGAGAAGTTTTTTGATATCAAATGCCAAAGTGCCGGCCTTTCGCCCAAAGCGGTAGTACTCACAGCTACCATTCGCGCGCTGAAATATCATGGAGGTGCTCCGCTTGATAATTTGACGGAAGAAAACCTGGAGGCCCTCCAAAAAGGTATCCCTAATCTGGAGAAACATCTGGAGAATATCCTGCAATTCAATGTTCGTCCCGTCATCGCCATTAATCGTTTCACCGCTGATACAGATGCTGAGGTTCAGCTCATTAAGGAGTTTGCTGAAAGTAAAGGTATAGCCGTAGCTATTGCTGAAGGTTGGGCCAAAGGCGGTGAGGGAACATTAGACTTGGCGCAGAAAGTTATCGCTGCTGCGGAAGCTGCTACCGAGGACTTTACCCCCATGTACCAGTGGGAAAGTGATGTAAAAACCAAGATTGAAACCATCGCTACTCGGATCTACGGCGCGGAGCACGTAGACTATACCGCAAAGGCCAAAAAGGACTTGAGGACGATTTCGAACCTGGGCTTGGATCATCTCGCTATCTGTGTTGCCAAAACCCAGAAGTCCCTTTCAGATAACCCTAAGTTATTGGGGCGTCCAAAGGACTTTATCATTACCGTTCGGGAGATTGAAATTGCGGCTGGTGCAGGCTTTTTGATACCTATCACCGGTAATATCATGCGCATGCCCGGCCTCCCGGCTCATCCAGCTTCCGAGAATATCGACATCGACCTTGATGGTACGATTACGGGACTGTTTTGATGTAAGGATGGAACCACCAAAAATGTAGGCACGCATTGCAATGTTATTGGGAGTAGGCACGCATTGCAATGTTCTTGGGAGTAGGCACGCATTGCAATGTTCTTGGGAGTGGGCACGCATTGCGATGTTATTGGGAGTGGGGACGCATTGCAATGCGTCCTACATACCTCCCATGGTTTCCTTCTCTATTTCAGCAGTAATACTTCTCCCTCTAGCATTACCGTTTCGCCCGTAATCAGGCGAACTTCGGCGAAGTACACAAAGACCGCTGCGTTGAGCTCCTCTCCACGGTGTGTGCCATCCCAGCCAAATAATGGATCATTAGGTTGGAAAGGACCTCTGAAGAAGACTTGATTACCCCAGCGATCAAAGATCTGGAAGCGCTCCACTTCTTCCACGCCCTGGCCGGCAAAGATCATAAACAGATCATTCGTGCCATCACCATCCGGTGAAAAGGCGGTAGGAATAAAGACGTCGATATCCTTTTCAACAATGATGCGGATCAGGTCCGAAACCTCACAGCCGTTTTCGTCCACTAGTTCCAGTTGGTAAATGGTAGTTTCTAGCGGTGCTACAAAGGTGATGAAAGTATCAGGTTGGCTTATGCCATCGGTAGGCGTCCACGTCCAGGAGGCTGGCACAAAGTCGATCTGAGGTTTAATCAGGATGCTATCACCAACTTGGATAACTTCATCATCTCCCAATTCTAGTTGCAATTCCAAAGCCTCAGGAACGGCTCCGTTAAAGCTAAACTGACAATCGTTTGCATCTTGCACGAAAACCGTGTATGGCCCTGCGGCAAGATTGGGAATAAGCAGATCAGCATCTAGTGCTTGGAAGAATTCGTTGTCTAGACTGAATTCGTAAGGCGCAGTACCACCACTAATGTTGCTGATGCTCAAGCTGCCCGTTGAGGTGTCAAAGCAGCCCGCCGAATTGCCATCAAGCATAATGCTGATCGGGCTCGGAGCTGTAAGACTAATACTCGCTTCGGTCGTACAGCCCGGTAGGTCGGTAACGGTTACACTATAATCTCCTGCTCCAAGGCCATCGAGAATTTGTTCGTTATCACCGTTGTTCCACTGGTAGGTGAAGGGACCAATACCTCCGGTAATGGCTGCCTGAATAGTACCATCCATTTCATTGGCGCAACTGATATCCGTACCCAAGCCGCCGCCAATCGAAAGTAAGCTCAGCTGGGCATCACTATACTGGATATTGGCTTGATCATCTAGTATAGTCACCGGGCAGCCATCCGCTGCCGTAATACCGTTTAGGGTAACGGTTACATTTTGTGTGATCGGCCCCAGAGCAAAGTTGTACTGTCCGCCGGCAACATCGTCCACGCTGAGTTGGAAGCCCGTTGAGAACTCGAGTTCAAAATCGTACAGCGGGCCAGGCGTCAACTCCAAAATACCATCGAGGTTCTGGTCACCACAGACGATAGTATCAGGTCCCAGCCTGGCCGTTAATTCTGGGCGATAAGTGGTATTTACAAATATGGTAGAATCACACCCACTGCTAGCGGCATTCGGGAGCACCACTATTCCTCCTGGGTTATCCATGTCAAAGACTTGCGAACCGATCGTTAGGCTTTCTCCAAAACAGAGGAGCGTATCCAAGTCATTGATGGCCGCGGGTACAAAAGTAAGATCAACCACTACCGTGGAATCACAACCGTTGATGGAACCGTCAGGAATAAGCACGGTGCCGGTAGGGTTACTGATGTCAAAGGTTTGGTTTCCTACCGTAATCGATTCATCTGCGCAAAACGTCCCCGTAACATTCTCGGTTATTGCTGGTAACACATTTAGTACTACCTGCACTAAAGAATCACAACCATTTGTGGATCCGTTCTCGATCAGGATGTCGTACGTTCCAGCTGTAATCAGTATGCTATCGCCAACTGTTAAGCTGTCGCCGGAGCAGATTGTCGCATTTAGTGGTGTCGCAGTAAGCGGGATGAGATTCAAATCAACAAAAATCAAAGAATCACAGCCGTTACTGGCTTGTCCCGCCAACTGAATGGTATCCTGGAGGAAATCTTCCGTAAAGCTTACACCATCGATGACAAGCGTATCACCGGCGCAGAGATCAGATTGAATGTTGTTAGTGCCCGGTAGTAGTTCGATCAGGTTAACAAATATGGTGCTATCACAACCGTTGCTCGCGGCATTATCTAGCACGATGGTATCACTTAGCTGCCCGCTGAAGAACTCCTGGCCCGCGATAATGATAGTATCCCCTTGACAAATGTTATCCGTGATGCCTAGTTCACTAGCGGGGAAGAAACTCAGATTTACCGTGATGGTACTATCACAGCCATTGCTAGAGGCATTTTCCAGAACAACTACGCCACTGGAGTTGCCGAGGAAGAATTGCTCACTTCCTACCGTAATCGTATCCTCGGGGCAAATAGTAGGTGCTATATCCGAAGTGCTAAGCGGGAAGAAACTCAAGTCGATAATCACAGTACTATCACAACCACTGACGGAGGCATTTTCTAACACTACGGTCCCCGTTGGATTGTCGAAATGGAAGTCTTGCCCGCCTACCGTAATAGTGTCTTCCGGGCAGATGGTAGGCATTAAATCAAAGGTACTCACCGGGAAGAAGGTCAGGTCTACATTGACGATACTATCACAGCCGTTAGTTGATGCGTTTTCCAGTATTAGACTTCCCGTTGGATTATTGAAGTGGAAAGCCGTACCGCCCACAAATAGGGTATCCTCCACGCAAATGGTCTGACCCAGGTCAAAAGTGCTGAGTGGGAAGAAGTCCAATGTTACGTTAATAATGCTATCGCAACCGTTACTTGCGCCTTGTGGTATGATTACCGTTCCGCTCGGGTTAGTCTGGTGGAAAACTTCACCAGCAATCACGATCGTATCCTCTGGGCAAATGGTGCTCATGAAATCTTCAATACCTGGTTCCAGATATTCAAAAGAGACCGTTTCCGTTAAGGGTGTTTGGCAATTCGCATCGCTAATGCGAGTGAAATTAACGCTGAACGGTCCGGGTGGAATACCCTCCGCTGCTGGACAAATAATTAGCGTATCAAGGGCATTGCTGAAAGTGGCTTGGGCATTGCTCATCGTGCCACCTGCTTCCAGGACATAATCTACTGTGAAGGGTGTTTGCCCCCCCAAATCCAACGGAAGGCTGTAACAGCTATCCAGGCAAATACTACCACCCATTCCCGCTAGTAGGGTAGGGGCGGTATTAGCCGTTACGATAGTCACACTGTCAATGGCCACGCAGTCATTAGCGTCAGTAACGGTTACTATGTAGGTGCCGGCGCTGAGGTTCTGTATGGTTGGTGTAGAAGCTGTTGTGCTCCAGTTGTAGGTGAATCCTGGAGTCGCCCCACTAGGCGCTACTAAAACACTACCATCTGCTGCTCCAGGACAGGTTTCATCCATAGGGGTGAAAACTAGGTCGAAGGTGCAGGTATTGGGCGTAGTGAGCACGAAATCACAAGTAACTGTACAGTCGTTACTATCTTCAATAGTGATGGTATAACTGCCAACGCTTAGGTTGCCGATGTTAATTATGCCTGGCGTAGCGGCGGTCGTACTACCACTCACTGGGCCAGCCCAACTAATCGTATAGCCTGCCGAGCCACCTGCGAATACTACATCTACCTCCCCGTCGGTACTAATATTCGTACTGGGGTTAGTCGTTTGTGAGCAGTTTATAAACAGAGCTGGTGGGTCAACTAAAGTAAGCGAGGTTGAGGCAACACATCCCTGGTTGTCGGTTACGGTCACCTCAAAGGTCCCTGCTGGTACATCTACATGGTCTTCGATACCATCATAGCTGTCTTCGTTCCAGTCAATACTAACGATGGGAAAACTTCCATCAATGAAAAGGTCGAGACTGCCAGATGCTTCGCCGGCACAGTCTGGATTGGTTCCTTGCAAATCTAGGGTGAGATCACAATTAGCACCGGTAAGATCAAAATTGCAGCTGGTTGTACAACCATTGCTATCCTCAATCATCACGGTATAGCTACCTACAGACAAACCGTTGATGAGGTAGCTACCTTCCGTCGGTAGGTTGTCTGACCCACTTACGGGGCCAGTCCAGGTCACAGTATATGGAGGTAACCCACCGTTGACTGCTATGTCTGCTTGTCCGTCATTGCTGGTATTATTAGTCGGATTGGCAATGCTAGAGCAATCTAGAATAATAGCATCGGGGCTAGGAAGAAGGAAATCCACAATCCCAACACAGCCCGTAGCATCGGTTACCGTTACGCTAATACTCTGACCAGCCGCAAGACCGGTCGCAGTGTCCATTCCATCAAACTGGTCATCACTCCAATCGTACACGTAAGGCATCGTACCGTCAGTTGGGGTTACGGTAGCAGTTCCGTCATTACTGTCGCTGCAATTAGGACCAGTGGTACCTTGGTCAAGGTTGAGCGGGCAAGGAATAGGAGTTAAGTCAATAACACAAGTTGCTAAGCAGCCATCGGCATTGCTAACACTAATCGTGTATATGCCTGCAGGTAAATTACTTTGCGTAAAAGTGTTAGCAGGTAGCCCTTCGGGAATCGTTCCGCTGCTGCCCGTTCCATTATCGTAGGTGACGGTATACGGACCGCCCGGGCCAGCATTTACAACTACCGTCAAAACACCATCCGTAGCCAGCGGGCCGGAGGGTAGGGTAGTAGCTTCACAGCTGAGGTCATAGGCAGGCGGGTCATTGAGGGTAATGCTCACTGTTTCTATGCAACCCAAATCATCACCTACCGCAACGATGTATGTCCCTGCAGTAAGCCCAGTTGCGCTCGTTTGCCCATCAAGGTTATCATCGTTCCAATCAATCAAAACAATGGATTGTGAACTGGTAATCGTCAGGTCCAGGCTTCCACTAGCTTCACCCGCACAGTTTGGATCTGTCCCATCCAATTCTAAGTCGAGGTCACATTCAAGGTCAATGATGAAGTTACAACTCTCTTCACAGCCATTTTGATCGGTCACGGTAAAGGTATAGTTGCCAGGAGGTAAAACCTCAGATTCCCATTCACCAGCTTCGTTTTCCGTGAACGAGACATTTACCGGGCCGGTCAAATTACAAACATAGAACGGTGTTCCTCCACTGAAGGAAAAGGTGTAACTATTGGTGCCATTACCTTCCCCAGGCATATTAGCCTCGCACTCCAGTTCGAGAGGATCAGGTTCGTTGATCGCCACCGCTGCCTCATCAGTACAGGAGTTAGCGTCGGTCACTGTTACGGAGTATATGCCCGGCGGTAGATCAAACAGATTGCTTTGGCCATCATACTGATCATCTGACCAGTCGAAGGATAAAGGTCCAGCTCCGTTATTTATAAACATGTCGATAGTCCCATCGTCGAAACCATTGCAGCTCACATCTTCCGCATCCAGCATGATACTGAGATCGCAATTGGAAGGATTGATGGTGAACATACAATCTGCTGAACAGCCATCATCATCGGTTACAGTTATAGTGTAGTTGCCGGGAGGTAGGTTGTCGAAGACAAAAGTGTTTACCGCTAATCCAGACTCCGTCTGATTCACAGGTCCGGAGAGTACCGCCTCGTAAGGCGCAGTCCCGTTGTTGAAGGTAAAGGAGGCTTCACCATCGTTGGCCCCGGGTGTAGTTTCGTCACTGAGAACGGAACAGTCCAATGATACGGCCGGAGGATCAGTGATAGTAATGTCGGCAAATGCTTCGCACATGTTTCCATCACTTACCGTTACGGCATAAAAGCCAGCGGGTATATCAATTAGGGTTTGTAGCCCATCGTAGGTGTCGTCATTCCAGTCAAAGTTGAAGGGGCCAGTACCATTGGTGTTGACGCTAATGGTGGCCGTTGCACTACTGCTACAAGTAATGCCCTGATCCAAGTTGATGTTGATGTCTGGTAGGTCCAGTACGGTCAAATCTACTTCCACTGTGGTGGAAATACAACCTGCCACTAATAGGGCCGCGTAAACGGTTCCGCCACCAGACTGGTAACTGTTTGGGGTGCCAATTGGAGTATTGCCAGCAGCATCTTCAAACCACAATACCGTTTCACCACTACCGCCGTTTACGGTATTATCTACACTGGTGAGGTCAAAAATGGCTTGTCCACTACCATCGTCACAGGCGCTCAGGCTGGCAGGGTCCGGCATAGCCCCGCTGGAACCAATAGTAATGGTTTGGGTGGGTGCAGGATCGAGCGTGTAAATGCAGCCAAAGCTAGACTGTATCTCCTCAATACTAAAGGTGGTTGTTTCCGTCACGTTAAAGGTGAGCATGGAGAAATTGGTGATACCACTGTAGGAGGAAACGCTGGTGCCATTCCCATCGGTGATCAGCAGGTCAAAGTTGAAGGCGTCACCATTCGGTAAGCTGAAGGTTAGCGTAACGTCAGTGGCAGTACAGCTACTAGTGATATCGAGCGTGAAATCAACCGGATCAGGTGCTTCTTCCACAAATAGATTAATAGGTACGGGATCGGAGATGCATCCACCGCCGGCATCTACTACCGCGAAGATGGTGCCGGGGGCTGATACGTATGCACCAGGATTAGTGATGAGGCTAGTCAGTCCGAAGTCTTGGTAGAAGTCTACCGCAAAGCCGGTGTTGCCGTTGATGGTACTTTCCAGCAAAGTCAAATCGTAAGTAGCTTCGCCAAATTCGTCCGCACAGGCTGTAATTTCAGCTGGGAAAGCATCAGGGGCGTTAGCGATGGGGATGATGTACTCAATGCCCGGTGAAAAAATAATCTCACAAGCTAGGGCCCCGGGGGCAGTCACACTATTGAGGACAAAAACATAGTCTTCATTCACCCCGATCGTGAAGGGCGTATCTCCGTCTGATCCTATGAAATCTCCGGTACTGACTGGTCCTGCGCTGACCGGACCAAAGCTGACGTTGAATATCCAATCTCCCGGTGGGTCGCTGGGGGTATTCAAGGTCATGGTTACTACGGTATTGCCACAACCGGAGGTGGGGTCAAAACTCAGAAATACATCTCCTGGGTTTATCGAAATTACGCTTAAGTCTACTTCTACTGGTGCCGAAACACAGCCACTCCCATCATCAATAACCGCGTAGATCGTACCAGTGCCAGAAGTGTAGCTGCCGGGATTAGAAATATCAATGGTGGCAGCCATGTCTTCGTAGAATAGAACGGTCCCGCTTTGTCCAAAAAGGATGGTACTTTCTACCGTGGTGAGGTCAAAAGTGGCTTGTCCGCTACCATCATCACAAGCCTCCAGGCTGGCAGGGTTGGCGGTGACACCATCCTCAACAATCAATTCAAGTTCGGCGACACTGGCACAACCAGCTGCGTTTTCAATACGCACGAAGATCGTTAAGTCCATTGGCGTACTGACGATACCGGTGATGGGGCTCATATTGTCTTCTGCATCGCCGCTGCTACCGTGGTAAGAAATGGTGATGCTGGGGTCACCGCCGTTGAACTGGCCATCCGCATCGCTAGGTGTAAACTCGGCATTGCCATTAGCTCCTCGGCACTCCGTCAATGTTCCGTTAGGATTATCTGGATAAGTGTTCAGGTCAATACTGACCGGAACGGGTGCACTCTCGCAAGTACCATCCGATACCGTAGCGTAAACGGTAGTCTGTAAATTGGTAATCAGTGTAATGAGGTCGCCGGGATCCGTTGGGTCCAGTGGATTCATGGCATCCATATCAAAAAACCAGTTGACTGTTAAAGATGCATCGAAGCTGCGGATCGCTTCGATGACCGCGTCCAGGTTCAGTATTTCGCCGGTAAGTGGAATCAAACTGTAGCAAATGATAACTGGCGGGGGGAGATTGGCCACCGGCGTACTATTGACAGTCACATCTACATCATCACTGGTACTACAGCCTAGTGGATCAACAGTAGTGATCGTATAGGTTTCTGTACCTGCTCCTGCTGTAGTGGCGAAGGTGCTTAAGCTAGATGCATCATCAATGGCGCCAGGCCCCGTCCAGGTACTACTGCTGATCGCCGAGTTATCGTTTGCGCTAGCCTCCAAATCAACGGTTTCACCTGCACATACTTCATCGGGTGTTACCGTAGCAGTAGGCACCGATTCGTAACAAATAATGGAGATGTTGCTAAAGGTGACCGATTCTGAGGCAGCCCAAGTTTGGGTAGTGATATTTAGCTCAGCGGTAGAAGCTCCGGCATCATTACAGAAGCTGAAATTCATGGAACCGGTCTGCTCAGCATCAGTCGTGCCAGCATCACCAACGAGATCACTGTCAACCGTGCTACCATCAATATTGAACTCACCCAACAAGAAGTCCCAACACATATTGCATCCGCCTCCGGTAGGGTCACTGGGGTCACCAAGGCATGGATCACCAAAAGATCCGCACTCATCGGCAGATTCCATGTTTCCGCTGCTTATCCAGGGAAGGGAAAACTCATAATCAAAGGAGACAATGACCGTGGCACAGGTGGAGATATCCACAGGACCGTAGCTGTCAGAAGTCGGGCCATCGGTATTGGTGTAGGTGGCTCCAGCATTGGTCAGCAAAGTAGTCTGCCCACTAAGCTGGCTGGTGAAGAGGAGGACAAGGGACAACAGGCTAAAAACGCGCCAAAATCTCATGCGGTCAGCAGTTTGTGAGTGTTATGTGTGCAGAACAACAGTCCTGAAAGCAAGATCAGAAAAGCACGGTAAGTGTCGATGGTGGGGCCTTGTTATTATGTCTGGAAATAAGCCGGAATAGTCGCTGTGCCAAAATTAACAAATCCAGCAAGGAATGACTACCATTTCACATTAAGGCAAGTTTAATTAACACATTTCTGAGGGTGATTTTGGTATTAAGTAATTTTTTGTCTAAAAGCTCGGATAAATGAGGGCAAAAAATTATCTTTGCAGCCGCTTTTAAACAAAGCACCGCCCTGTAGGTGGGTATCACTGGGTCTAAAAGTAGACACAACATGGACGCACTACAACCGTACATCCTCCCGCTCAAAGGTTTAGGTACTGGCAATCACCAGTTTACTTTTGCCGTTGACAGCGATTTCTTTGCTGCTTTTCCGGATAGTCCGGTGCAGCAAGCTGAAGTACAATTAACCCTGGATTTGGATAAACGCCCCAATCTATTGGTATTGGATTTTAGCTACAATGGCTGGGTCGAAGAGAAATGTGATCGCTGTTTGACACAAATTCAATTGCCTGTTGAGGGAGCCAATCAACTGCTCGTTAAATTCGGTGAACCCGAAGAAGAGAACGAAAATGAAGATGTGGTTTACATTCCCGTAGAAACGGCAGTTTGGAGTGTAGCTCAATTTGCTTACGAATACATTTTGCTGGGGATCCCGATGATCAAGGCCTGCGAAGAAGTAAGCGACACCTGTGACCAGGAGATGCTCTCTTATTTGGAGGGTAAGGAAAACAGCGAAGAGGAACGACATAATCCGCTTCGTGACGCATTGAAAAATTGGAAACAGCCTGATAACTGATTTCCTTTTACATAAGTATATAATGTTGCCGGTGAATCCGGTGAAAAAACAATAACAATGGCACATCCTAAAAGTAGAATCTCAAAGCAGCGCAAGCGCAAGCGTCGTACGCACTACAAGGCAAGTACGCCACAAATTGCTACTTGTAAAGTGACAGGTGAGCGCCACTTGTACCACCGCTCTTATGAAGATGCTGATGGTAACACTTACTACCGTGGTAAGTTGTTGATTAAGGCACCTGAGCTAGACTAAGTCAGCTTTACCTTAGTACGTCACTAGTTTGCAGTTATTGCGAATTAGTAGTCGCAAAAAAAATAGGAGCTCCTGCCTGAAATTCGGGTTTGGGGCTCTACTTGTTTAAAACATGTTTTGGGTCATCTGATTCATCAAAAGCATGTTCCTACCGTGTAGAATTTAAAACCAATGCCCAATGAAGCAGATTATCAATACTGCCAATGCCCCCGCCCCTGTAGGGCCTTATAACCAAGCCACCGCGCATAATGGTACGCTTTTCGTTTCTGGTCAAATCGCAATAGACCCAAAGAGTGGAGAACTGATCACGCGTACCATCGAGGAAGAGACCCATCAGGTGATGAACAACCTACAAGCTATTCTTACCGAAGCAGGCTTGACTTTCGAAGACGTGCTTAAGTGTTCCGTTTTCGTTAGTGATATGAACAATTACTCTCGGATCAACGAGGTGTACGCAACCTACTTTCAGGAAGATACAGCACCAGCACGCGAGTTGATCGAAGTGGCCAACTTGCCGAAGTTTGTGAATATCGAGATCTCACTCATTGCAGCGATGAAGTCGTAGGTTAATTGTCAGAGCAACTGCCAAGGAACTTTAGCTTTTACATTTTTGTACCCAACTTATACCGAACTAATTTAATTCAATCACATCATGAGTACAATCTTATCTGGTATTCAACCCACAGGTAATCTCCATTTTGGACGCTATTTCGGAGCGGTCCAAAACTGGTTGCGCCTGCAGGAGGAGTACGACTGTTTGTATTGCGTGGTCGACTATCATGCGATGACCATGCCGTTTCAACCCCAGAAACTCAGACAGAACAGTTGGGATTTGGTGATCAACTTGTTGGCATCGGGAATCAAACCAGAAAACCTGTTTATTCAGTCGCTGGTACCGGAACACGCCGAATTGAATTGGATTCTCAATTGCTTCTCCAGCTACGGTCAATTGACGCGTATGACGCAGTTTAAGGACAAGAGCTCCCAAAGTGCGGAAAAGCAGGAAGGCTTTATTTCGGTTGGTCTGTACACTTACCCAGTCTTGCAAGCGGCGGATATTCTGATCTACCACGCGACCAAGGTGCCAGTAGGGAAGGACCAGGAGCAGCATTTAGAGTTAACGCGAAACATTGCCCAGCGCTTCAACAATATTTTGGGTAAAGAATACTTTGCCCTACCGGAAGCGCTATATACGGAGGTGCCAAAGGTGATGTCTACTGCCGACCCTACGCGCAAGATGAGCGCCAGCCTCGGCGAGAAGCACAACATCGATCTGTTCGCAGAACCCGCGCGCATCCAAAAGCAGATTCGTTCGGCAGTAACGGATACGGGGGATTCACCAGCCGGAGAAATGAGCCCTGGGGTGCAGAACCTCTTTCGCTTGCTCAAGGCTTCCGGACAACAGGAAGCCCACGATAGCCTTCAGGATGACTACCAAGCGGCGGCTTTGAAGTATTCGGATCTGAAGCAAGCGGTTGCCGATGGTTTAATTGCGGAAAGCAACCCAATTCGTGAACGTAAAGCAGCGCTGCTAGCCGACAAAAAGGCGGTTAAGAACCAAATCAAAGCCAGCAGCGCGGAAATCAGAAAGCGTGCGCAAGCCACTGTAAAAGAGGTAAAAGAGATGGTGGGCTTGGCAAATGTTCGCTTCTAGTACAAGCTATTTGAGCGTTATTCTTTCCCAAATAGGCCCGACCCCCCATTTATGGGGTTTGTAGGGGGTGGTGCTAGGCTTATTTTTGTGACAGATGATGTATTAATAGAAATTCCGAACCGAAAGCGTGGCTCAAGGCCACCAACTAAACTCCAGTACTTTTTTAAATTGCGTTCGAATTTCTCTCTCAATGTTTATTTACGGCTTCTCCCGCCCGGGGGAAGCCGTAATTGTTTTATATAGGTCTATCTTTGCGCTTCATCCATGTCCGTATTTGTATGAGCGATCTGCGCGTAGGTCTTGTACAACAGGCTAACACCGAAGACCGGGAAGCCAATATTGCCAAGAGTATAGCTGGTATCCGCAAATGCGCCGAGCAAGGCGCCCAACTCGTAGTGCTACAGGAACTCCACTGTGGCCTTTACTTCTGCCAAACGGAAGATACAGCAGTTTTTGATCAAGGCGAACCCATTCCTGGCCCCAGCACCGAACGTTTCGGGCAGCTCGCTGCTGAACTCGGACTCGTTCTTGTCTTATCCTTATTCGAAAAACGCGCACCGGGTTTATACCACAATACGGCAGTAGTGATAGAGAAGGATGGCCAACTAGTTGGTACCTACCGTAAAATGCATATCCCTGATGACTCTGCCTACTACGAGAAATTTTACTTCACCCCAGGAGATTTGGGCTTTCAGCCAATTGTCACTTCAGTTGGAACATTAGGCGTACTTGTTTGTTGGGACCAGTGGTACCCCGAGGCGGCGCGCTTGATGGCTTTGGCTGGGGCGGAGGTTTTGATATATCCTACTGCGATTGGTTATGAGAGTACGGATCCCGAGGAAGAGCAACAGCGGCAATTCGATGCCTGGCTTACGATCCAACGTGGGCACGCGGTGGCCAATGGATTACCGGTTATAGCTGTGAACCGAACGGGCTACGAGCCGGACCCCTCGGGGCATACTGGTGGGATTCAATTCTGGGGGCAGAGTTTTGTTGCCGGCCCACAAGGCGAATTACTGTATACTGCACCAGCGCAGGAAGAGGTAGTGAAAGTAGTGGATATTAATCGGCAGCGGACAGAAGATGTACGGCGTATCTGGCCCTTTTTTCGTGACCGCCGAATTGATGCCTACCAGAACCTTACAAAACGATATTTAGACTAAATAAAAGCCTTGGCCACTGTAATATCCCTGCCAAATGACAGTAGATTAACAAGAGAAATGAGCGAATATTCGCACGGAGGACTTATCTTGGCGCTCCAACCTCGAAAAAGCTGTAATTACTACAAGTCCACACCGAAAATCCTAAGCGAGCAATTGCTGCGCAGTAGTATTGCTATTGCGATAGCTATTCTTAACAATAAGACTGCAACTATCATCAATTAATCATGGAGAAACCAACTTTTACGATTGAGCAAATCCTAAGTATGGATTTGCCTCCGATTATTATTTACGCAGCGCCAGTCATGTTCATCATGGTGCTCATTGAGTGGTACATTCGAACTAGAGAATTGCATGAACATTACGACAAGAAAGACGGTTTCTCCGCCCTGATTATCGGGCTTGGAAATATTGCCGTTAGTGCACTGGTGAAGGTGGCTCTGTTCACCATCATCCTGTTCTTCTACAATATGGTGCCTTGGTTTATTCCACCAGAGTGGTGGTCTTATGTACTTTGTGTAATTGCTATCGACTTTTGTCGCTACTGGTCGCACCGTATCTCACACGAACAGCGCTTCTGGTGGGCTACGCACGTAACGCACCACAACTCAGAGCAGTATAACTTTACGGTAGGCTTCCGTCTTTCCTGGACGCAGCACATCAAGATTGTCTTCTTCATTCCGATCGCGCTCATGGGCTTCCACCCGGTGGTTTTCTTTATCGCGAACCAGATTGAAGTATTGTACCAATTCTTGCTACACACCGAATTGGTGAAGAAGCTTCCTGCACCAATCGAGTACATCTTTACTACTCCGAGTCACCACCGCGTGCACCACGGTACCAATGATAAGTACCTGGATAAGAACTACGGTTCTACCTTCATTATCTGGGACCGAATGTTTGGCACCTTCCAAGAGGAGCAAGAAAAGGTGAATTACGGTATATTAAAGCCAGTTGACAGCTACAATCCAGTGTGGTTGGTATTCCACGAGTGGGTGGATATCTTCAAGGATTTGGGAACTTACCGCACACCACGTGCGTGGTGGAGAATCCTCTTTGGAGGACCCAATATGACTTTGGATAAAGAGCACTATTACGGTAATAAGCCGAAAAGTGCGCTGGGGACCGCGAATGTCCAAATTCGGCGGTCGAAAGACGAAAAGTAGAATTATTAACCTCCAGTTCACAGCAATTATTGATTTTTGTCAGGTCGGTAATTGCTTGCTGAGGGAAAATTTTTCTTCTTACCGGGTAATATCTACTGGGTAGCGGGTATAAAGTAAATGATACCCGCTACCTAAAACCTCATCCAAAAACCTGGCCAGATTGTGAATTCTACTCTTCTTTCGCCCACTATCTCACGCTCTTCTTACATATTGCTCATCGTATTTATGATTGCTTCTGTGCTTTCGGCCGTTACTTATTGGCAGTTTGCGCAGTACACAGGGTGTATGCTGGTTTTCGGGCAAGGAGTTTTGCAATTAATTGTGGCCATGTTGTTATTGGTACTTTGGATCAAGCCCGCGCGTAAATGGCAGCTCTTGGCCCAGTTCCTTAACAGCTTTTTCGTTTTTCTACTTTGTGGCTTATTAATTAATGAGTCTTATATCCGCTGGCAGGAAGGCGGGACGGTCGTCACTTCTGCTGCGCTAATAACTACGCTGCTGGGCTTTGGTGCGCTGGTTTTACTTTGCCACTTACTAAATCGGCTCAGCGAAGGTCCTGAACATCTCTCTACTCACCGTCTCACCTCTTCTATACTACCCAAGCTTTCGGGCGTACTTTCCCTGGTATTATTGATCACTCACTTGACCGGCTGGGTCTGGTTGGATATTGTTGCCGCCTTTCTTACCGCCAGTGCCCTGGGGGTAGTTGCCCTTTTCTTTCTCATCGATGGATACTGGAACATTATGGAGGTTGATGTTTAGTTAACCTTGTGTTTACAGTTTTACTGTTTGATTATCAGTTTCTTGTATCATTTCTTGGGTAGACTTTACACTTAGTTTAATCTGTTCTTTACAATAACTTAAATTGATCTTAAAAGTCAGTTAAGGATGTAGCTGTACGTTTGCGGCGATTTTATAACCAATCTAGCTGCTCTAATGAACGGTAAGCTTTACACCCTTTTTATTCTGGCACTTATGTTGTCAGTCGGTGCACTATCTGCACAGACCGTAGTCGTAACAGATGCGGATCTGGGAAGTGGCACTACTACTTGGACAAACAATAACACGTACATTCTTGATGGTTATGTTTTCCTCGAAGCAGGCGGTGTTTTAAACATCGAACCTGGTACTCGCATTGAAGGCCGTGCTAACCCAACTAATGGTGTTGACGGTACTTCCGCTCTTATCATCGCCCGCGGTGCGCAGATTAACGCTGCCGGTACTGCTGATGCTCCAATTGTATTCACTGCTGAAGGTGAAGATGGTTCTTTCGACGCTCTTGACGATCGCGGTAGCTGGGGAGGTCTTTTGATCCTCGGTAACGCTGTAATCGGTGAAGATGGTGGTGAAGAAAACATCGAAGGTATTCCAGAGGAAGACCGTACTACTTATGGTGGTAGCGATAACGAAGAAAGCTCAGGCGTTCTTCGCTATGTTTCTATTCGTTATGGTGGTGCAGTACTATCTGGTGACAATGAGATTAATGGTCTGACCCTTGGTGGTGTTGGTTCTGGAACTACCATTGATTTTGTAGAGATTTTCGGAAATCAAGATGATGGTATCGAAATTTTTGGTGGTGCGGTAGACATCAAGCACGCTGTTGTGGCTTTCTGCGGTGACGAAATGTACGACACCGACGAGTCTTGGGCTGGTCGTGGCCAGTACTGGTTCGGTATCCAGGCCGAAAATGATCCTTCTGGTAACCAGCAGTTTGGTGGTGAGCACGATGGTTCTGAGGCGGATAACTTGGAGCCAAAGACCGTTCATACTATCTATAATGCTACTTTCATCGGTATGGGTGCCGGTACTGGCAATGCTGCTGGTAACACTGCACTGCGTATCCGTAACGATGTAGGTATCTCTTACAACAACTCTATCTTCACTGATTTCGGTGATCGCGCAATTCGCTTCCAGTCTCCTTCTACGGAGCGTTACCTCACTGGTGACTTCGCTTTGGAAAGCAACCTGTGGTTCGGTTACGGTGAAGGTTCTGCTATTACTGACATCATTCGTGTTGATGATGGTGGTACACAAGCTGACGTAATTGCTAAGTTGGTTGCTGAAGGTAATAGCCTGGATGATCCAATGTTAGCTGGTATCAGCCGGATCGCTGACGGTGGTTTGGACCCACGTCCAAACGCTGGTTCTCCTGCTTTGAGCGGAGCTGCTACTCCTGCTGATAGCTGGTTCGACGAGACCAACTACCGCGGTGCTTTCTCTTTCAGTAACAACTGGGCACTAGGGTGGACACATATGGACGAGCAGGGTTACTTTGGTGACCTGAACGAAACTGGTACAATCGTAATCACTGATGCTGACTTGGTTGGCGACACTGATTACAACTGGACCAACGACAATGTATATATCCTTGACGGTTACGTATTCTTGGAAGCTGGTTCTTGCTTGAACATCGAAGCTGGTACTCGTATCGAAGGTGCATCTAACCCAACTAATGGTGTTGACGGTACTTCTGCCTTGATTATCACGCGTGGTGCACAAATCAAAGCTGTAGGTACAGAGCAAGCTCCTATCATCTTCACTGCGGAAGGTGAGGATGGTTCTTTCGACCCACTTGATGACCGCGGTAGCTGGGGTGGTATCTTGATCCTCGGTAACGCTGTAATTGGTGAAGATGGTGGTGAAGAAAATATCGAAGGTATTCCTGAAGAAGATCGTACTACTTACGGTGGTAGTGATAACGGAGAAAGCTCTGGTATCATGCGTTTCGTATCTATCCGCTACGGTGGTGCGGTACTATCTGGCGACAACGAAATCAATGGTTTGACCCTTGGTGGTGTTGGTTCAGGTACGGAGATCGACTTCGTAGAGGTATTCGGTAACCAAGATGATGGTATCGAAATCTTTGGTGGTGCGGTAGATATCAAGCACGCTGTGGTAGCTTTCTGTGGTGACGAAATGTACGACACCGACGAGTCTTGGGCTGGCCGCGGTCAGTTCTGGTTCGGTATCCAGGCGGAAAATGACCCATCTGGTAACCAACAGTTTGGTGGTGAGCATGATGGGTCTGAAGCGGACGATCTGGAACCAAAGACCGTTCATACAATCTACAATGCTACTTTCATTGGTATGGGTGCCGGTACAGGTAACGCAGCTGGTAACACTGCGCTACGTATCCGCAACGACGTAGGTATCTCTTACAACAACTCAATCTTCACTGACTTTGGTGACCGTGCAATTCGCTTCCAGTCTCCATCTACAGAGCGTTATTTGAACGACGACTTCAAATTAGAGAGCAACTTATGGTTCGGTTACGGTGAAGGTTCTGCTATTACTGACATCATCCGTGTTGATGATGGTGGTACACAAGCTGACGTAATCGCTAAGTTGGTTGCGGAAGGCAACAGCTTGGATGATCCTATTTTGGCTGGTATCAGCCGTATCGCTGACGGTGGTTTGGACCCACGTCCAAACGTAGGTTCTCCTGCACTTTCTGGTGCTGCTGACGCTACCGACGAATGGTTTGAGTCTACTTCTTACCGTGGTGCATTCGACTTCTTGAACAACTGGGCGCTGAACTGGACACACATGGACGAGCAAGGTTACTTCGGTGACTTGACTGACGAGGCTGGTGTGGAGTTCATCACCGATGCTGACTTGGTAGCTGACACGGAGTACAACTGGACTCCTGACAATGTATACGTTCTTGACGGTTACGTTTATCTGGAAGCTGGTGGTTGTTTGAACATTGCTCCTGGTACCCGCGTAGAGTTTACCCCAGACCCAACCAACGGTGTGGACGGTACTTCTGCTTTGATCATCACTCGCGATGCTCAAATCAAGGCGGAGGGTACTGCTACTGACCCAATCGTATTCACTGCGGAAGGTGAAGACGGTACATTCAGTGCTACGGATGACCGTGGTAGTTGGGGTGGTCTTTTGATCCTCGGAAACGCTGTCATCGGTGAAGACGGTGGTGAAGAGAATATTGAAGGTATCCCTGAAGAAGATCGTACTACTTACGGTGGTAATGACAACGCTGATAACTCTGGTATCCTCCGCTACGTATCTATCCGCTACGGTGGTGCTGTACTGTCTGGTGACAACGAAATTAATGGTTTGACCCTTGGTGGTGTTGGTTCTGGTACGGAGATCGATTTTGTAGAGGTATTCGGTAATGCTGATGATGGTATTGAAATCTTCGGTGGTGCGGTGGATATCACGCACGGCATCGTTGCGTTCTGTGGTGACGAAATGTTCGACACCGACGAGTCTTGGGCTGGCCGTGGTCAGTTCTGGTTTGGTATTCAAGCGGAGAATGACCCATCTGGTAACCAGCAGTTTGGTGGTGAGCACGATGGTTCTGAAGCTGATGACTTGGAGCCACGCACCGTTCACACCATCTACAATGCTACTTACTTTGGTATGGGTGATGGTACTGGTAACGCAGCTGGTAATACTGCATTGCGTATTCGTAACGACGTAGGTATCTCTTATAACAACTCTATCTTCGCTGACTTCGGTGAGCAAGCTATCCGTTTCCAGTCTCCTTCTACTGAGCGTTACCTGAACGGTGACTTTGCTTTGGAGAGCAACATCTGGAGTTTGTTCGGTGACGGTGAGACTTTGGAAGACATCATCCGTGTAGACGACGGTGGTACGCAAGCTGAAGTGATCGCTAAGTTGGCTTCTGAAGGTAACCAATTGGTGCCAGATGCAGAATTTGGTGACATCATCAATAGCATCAGCCGTGAGCCTATTGGTCTTTTGGACCCACGTCCAAATCAGCCATCATTAGCCTTTGAAAACGTAGCTACTCCAAGTGATGCATTCTTCGAAACTGTTGATTACCGCGGTGCATTTGATAATGTTGACAACTGGGCAATCGGTTGGTCACACATGGATGAGCTAGGTTACTTCGGTGACTTGGTTGAGACTGTTGAATTAGGTAGCAACGATCAAGGCTTGGCACTGAACGCTATTGCTCCTAACCCAGTGAACAATGTTGCACAATTGGCATTTAACTTGCCAACTACCTCTGATGTAATCGTTTACGTTTACACAATGGAAGGTAAAGCAGTTGTAATTGAGAAGTTAGGTCGCCTTACTGAAGGTGCTAACAACTACACCCTTGATACTACAGGATTGGCGTCAGGTCAATACATAGTTGCAGTGATGACGAATGCAGGTGGTGTGAGTCAGAAAATGACAGTTGTTAAATAATAAATAATATACAGTACGCACAGGGTCTGGCCGTTTTCGGGCTATCTTTGTGCGAAGGATAAGTTGCCGCCCTGCCAACGAGCAGGGCGGCATTTGGCTTTAAAACAATCATCTAATTTTTCGCCATGCGATTTTTACTCACTAGCGTTGCGCTCTTGCTGTTTTCAGTTGGGGTATTTGCCCAGGGCGCAATCAGCGGAACTATTCTTGAAGAATCCACCGGTGATGTACTCATCGGTGCCACCATTTTCGTAAAGGAAACGGGTGGAGGTACTGTAACCGACTTTGACGGTAAGTACCAAATTTTGGATTTGCCAGCAGGTATGTATACGCTGGAAATATCCTACATCGGCTATTCTACAGCCACCATTACCGAAGTTGATGTCAAAGGAGGGGAAACAACTTACCTGGACTACTCTATGACTGATGACGTGCAGGCCCTCGAAGAGGTAGTTGTTACTGCTCGCGCGGTTAACCGCTCAGAAAATGCACTGCTTCTGGTTCGCCAAAAAGCAGAGGTAGTACAAGACAACATCGGTGCCCAGGAAATGGCACGCTACGCTGTGAGTAACGCCGCTGGAGCATTGAAAAAAGTGACTGGCGCCACTGTACAAGGTGGGAAGTACATCTACATTCGTGGATTGGGTGACCGTTACTCACTATCACAATTGAACGGGCTGATCATTCCTTCTACTGATCCTTACCGCAATAGTGCTCAGCTGGACTTGATTCCGACCAACCTTCTGGAAAACATCACTACGACGAAGACGTTTACACCTGATCAACCAGGTACCTTTACTGGAGGTAATGTAAATATTGAAACTAGGAGCTTTCCAGAGAATCGGACTTTTAGTATCTCGGTTTCTGCGGGTTACAACCAGCAGGTTAACCTGATCGACAATTACCTGACTCATACTGGCGGAGAGAATGATTACTGGGGATACGATGGTGGTTTCCGGGCGATTAGCCCAGACTTAACGGATGATAAAACCACCGTGTGGTTGAACCAAGCAGGAGAGCGCGAGGCGCGCCAGGGACGTGAAAACGCACTGGAAGCCAGCCAGGCGTTGCAACGTGGTGCAGATGCATTGATCGACGAAATGCGCCCACTGGTTACCGATTCTCCGCTCGATCACAGCTTTGGTTTTACTTACGGCAATCAGTTTGCTTTAGGAGATGAAAGTAAGCTTGGCTTGATTGCCTCTGCGTCTTTCAAGCAAGATTACCAGCACCTGGATAATTTCCTGATCGCTAACTACCAGATCATGGATATTAACCTGGATACTTTGATGAATATTGGTGATTTCACCACGACTGAGTCGATTACTAATCCTACCGTGAACGGTTTAGTGGGGGCTGCCGTACGATTCTCAAAGAACAATGAGATTAACTTCAATTTCATCTATAACCACTCGGCTGAAAAGCGTTCCAGCGACGCCTTTGGTGAGCGTCCTGATAACCTGATCGACCCGCTATTTTTGAATGGTTACATCCTTTCTTTCCAGGAGCGAGAATTGATCAACTACCAGGCTGGTGGTAAGCACGTTTTCCCTAACCTGAATAACTTCCGTATTGATTGGCGTGCTAGCTTGGTGAATTCTTCTCAATTGGAGCCACAGACCCGCTATTGGCAGGATGGTATTAACGTGGAAACGGATAACTTCTTTGTGGGTGGAGCAGAACTCTTGAATCCGTTCATTTTCTGGCGTACACTGGAGGACGAACAATTTTCTGCGAAGGTTGACCTGACCTTGCCACTTGGTGATGGAGGTAGTAATAAGGTTAAGGTCGGTGGTTTCATGAGCCGCAAAGACCGCTTCTTCTCGGAATTGGAATACCGCCTAAGCACTACCAGCCGTTCGGTGCCTTCTTATGATGGCGACACCAACCCATGGTTGGAAGCAAATACTGGTATTATTGAAGTAGACGAAGATAATCCAGATCGTATTCGCTACTTCTCTGGTAACTACGTAGAGGATTTCCGCAACCCGAACAACACCTACAACGGTTTTGATGATGTGAATGCCGCTTACGGTATGCTTACCTACGGCTTGACGCCAAACCTAAAATTTGTTGGTGGTGCACGTGTTGAAACAACGGATATCTTTACCGAAAGCTCTGCGGAGTCGCAGCCTGATTCATTACGTCAGGGGCAGTTAGATGATGTTAATGTTCTGCCGTCAGCTAACCTGATTTGGGAAGTTGTTGAAAAGATGAATGTACGGGCGTCTTTCTCTCGTACCCTGGCTCGTCCAAATATGAGGGAGGTTTCTCCTTATGCTTCGTTTGATCCAATCCAGAATGCTTTCTTCCGGGGTAATACTGCACTACAGAAGACCGATATCACCAATCTTGACCTGCGTTGGGAATACTTCTTTGGCGCTGGCGAAGTAGTTGCTGTAAGTGGTTATTACAAAGACTTCGAAAATCCAATTGTACAGCAGTTCATTCCTTCTGCTAACTTGGAGATTCAGTTCGTCAACGTACCGCAAGCAGAGCTTTATGGTATCGAGTTTGAATTACGCAAAAACCTGGAGTTCATTTCTCCAATTCTGCGTGACTTCCGCTTCAATACCAATGTTTCCTTCATTAATTCTTCTAGTGATGTCGGGGAGCAGCGTGGTTCTGAGTTGATCACCGAGCGTCCGTTCGAAGGTCAGCCTACGGCAATTGTAAACGCGGCTCTGAATTACGTCAACCTAGAAAACGGTTGGGATGCTACTTTGGCTTTGAACTATGTAGGTGACCGCCTGCGTACCATTGGTCGTGAGAGCAATCCTGATTTATATGATCGTGGTCGCGTACAATTGGATTTCAATATCATCAAGAAAATTGATGATCTTAATCTCCGATTCTCAATTCGCAATATCACTAACGACCCCTACGTAATTGGTGCTGATTATAAAGGGCGCGATTATATCTTTAGTGACTTCCGCCGTGGTGTGGACTTCACTTTCGGTGTTTCTTACACTTTTAATAAAAAGCAGATATAAGTAATAAGCTTCAAAATATGGAGTGACTGCCTTTAACGGGTGATCCTTCAAATTGAGCCGCATCAGAGTTGTCTGGTGCGGCTCAAAATTTTATACGGGAAACTGGAAGATGGATACGCAGCGATACGATGTACAACCTCATGTCAGAGTTATGACTTGATGTTGTCTGTTTTTAAATTTGGCCTTTTTGTTAAACTTACGGTCGTAGACTAAAGTTTGTGATTTGTTTTATTTTTTATAAGATTTTAAATTTAAAGTTTAGTTAACGTTGATGCTTGAACTCAAGTGGGCACTTGGCGTTTATCCGGTGCTGTCAATATTGATAGTTATATGTTTCAAATTTTAGTCATGAGTAAACTTAGATTTATTGTATTGGTTTGTGTTGCGCTGTTCACCGCTTTCTCTTTTACCGCATGTGAAAAAGAAAATGTACAAGATGATCAAGTAAGTGAAGTGCAGGTACCTGATCGCTTTTTACCGGGCGAGCAGTATAAGTTTAACAAGGCACAGATTGACGCCATGATTACAGATGAGTTTGGTTTTGTAGAATCAGACTACGCGCTCAAGTATCAGCAGGTTAATACTGTTGTAATGAAAAAGCTGGGCATTTCCAATATTGAGGAAATGACAAAAGGCTATGATGAAGCTAAAGACCCGACGTGTGGGAACATCACTTCTGACAACCCTTTCAACACGGGAACCGCAATTGGCATTGAAACGCGGGGTTCTATTACTTGTGATGATACGGACTTAAATGCCACTGTATTCATGTTCTATATTCTTGAAACCTTCAGCAACTTTGAAGGTGATACCGAAGTACTCGAAGTTAATGTTGAAGTACGTGCTAGAGCTAGCGTCTTTGAAGGTACCAGAGAGACGCTGTTTTTCCTAGGTGCAACTGGCCTGATCTCCAAGCAAGCTGCAGGTGGTGGAAGCGCTACTGGCATTGTGACCCGCCAAATCTCGATTGACGAAAACAATGGCGCCCCACTCTCGTGTGACCCAGATGATTTTGGCGATGGCCTGGAACTTGAAGCAGTTGCTGAATTACGTGACTTTACTCTAAACGACGGTGAAATTGACCGCTTCAGAATCCAATTGCGTGCTCGCTGTAAGGACTAATCCCAACAAGCTGTCAATCTTAGCTGTGTAGCTCACTAAAATGAGGATTTGTTGGTAGCTAAAATTCGATAGCAGCTCTGGTAGCAGGTGGTATCCGTTAGCCTTAAAAATAAGTGGTGATAGATACCATCTGATTTGATTTAATTATTTGATTATCAGTTTTTTAATTACCGTATTTTTACCTCGAAATCTCTGACTTAAACAAAGCGCACTTGCATAATTGTAACGATAGAATTCTAACTAGTTAGCAAATTAGAAAACGCCTTCCGATAAGTTCTTTCGGAAGGCGTTTTCTTTTTATCTTACTCCCAATAATATCTATCTAACGAAACCAACGAATGGACCCCACCTTTCTTATCATGTGGTTCGGCTTTATCCTGGCCGGTTACTCTGTTGTCGGTAACGACTCTATCCAAACGCTCGGTACCTTTTTATCCTCCAACGAAGAACGGCCCTGGTACATCCTGTGGTTGTTTGCGGGGGGGATACTCACTTTCACCCTCGTGTACGGCTGGTACCAGTACGGCGGTGACGTGAGCTACGAGCGTCTGTCGAAATACCCTTTTATTGAAGATATCTCCTGGCCGTACCTATTACCACCTTTGGTATTGATGGTCCTCACGCGAACGGGTATTCCGGTGAGTACAAGTTTCTTGATTCTCACGTTCTTTAAACCTAAGGGACTCCTGGGTATGACTATGAAGTCTCTATTGGGTTACGTTCTCGCATTTGCTTTGGCCATCCTCGTTTGGCAGTTAATCACTCGCCTGCTGGATAAGCGTTTTATTCAAAACCCGATGACCAAACGCGAGCGGACGACCTGGAGTATCTTGCAATGGTCTTCCACCGGTTTCCTTTGGGGCATGTGGCTAATTCAAGACTTTGCCAATATCTATGTCTATTTACCACGGAGTCTGAGTGGAAGTGAACTAGCTATCTCCTTAGTAGTACTGCTAAGTATGCTGGCCTACATCTTCTATTCTCGTGGTGGTAGTATCCAGGAGATCGTCAAGGCTAAAACCAATACCGTTGATATCCGCTCGGCTACGATCATTGATTTTCTGTACGCCTTAATTCTGCTCTTTTTCAAAGAGTTTAGTAATGTTCCCATGTCCACCACCTGGGTATTCTTGGGCTTGCTGGCCGGTCGTGAAATTGCCATCCGCTACCAACTCGCTCAAGACGAAAGGCCCGAAGAAGATCCAGACAGCCTCGACCGTTTGGGCCAAGTACTCAACGTGGCCTTAATTGCGGTGATTGGCTACGTCATCTACCTGCGCGATGCCGTGGAGAATAGCCAAATTCTACTCTTCGCTATTTTGATTGCGGTGCGGGCAGGTGTCCTCTATCTCACCTCTCAACGCAAGCAGATTGATATGAAACCCACCTTCCGAATGGTTGGCAGTGATTTGGCCAAAGTCACCTTCGGTTTGGTGATCAGTATTGCCCTGGTATATATCATGAAAGCGCTGACTGGCGTTGGGGGCGGGTTTTAGCAATATCAATTGCAATTAAAATCAAAATGACAATGAAAGTGCGGTGTAAGTGAAAGTGACAATGAAAGTGAAAGT